>CAMTXY010000140.1:0-9657 GCA_947085795.1 uncultured Actinomycetes bacterium
GCCCCGGCATGTCGCGATCATCATGGATGGTAACGGACGATGGGCGACATCGCGAGGGCTGCCGAGGCTGGCCGGCCACCGCGCCGGCGCCAAGGCCGTCCGCGAAGCGATCGCTGGTGCCCTCGAGATCGGCCTGGAGGTTCTGACGATCTACTCGTTCTCCTCGGAGAACTGGTCCCGCCCCGCCGAGGAAGTCTCAGGACTTATGGACCTCTTCGTCGAGGTACTCCAGCGCGAGTTCGTCAACTTGCAGAAGATGGACGTGCGCGTCGTCGTCGCGGGTAAACGCGACGAGCTGCCGCCTGCCACCCGCGCCGCGTTCGACGCGTGCGAACGTGATACCGCAGGCAACACGACGATGACCCTCGTGGTCGCGCTCAACTACGGCGGGCGCACAGAGATCCTCGACGCGGTGCGTGCGATCGGGCGCGCGACCGTAGAAGGCACCCTGGAGCCCGACGCGATCGACGAGCAGGTGCTCTCCGCCAACCACAATACTGCAGCGATCCCCGATCCGGACCTCGTGATCCGCACGAGCGGGGAGATGCGTGTGTCGAACTTCCTGCTCTGGCAGATCGCGTATGCCGAGTTGTGGGTCACCGACACGCTATGGCCCGACTTCGACCGCCACGGGCTGCTGCGGGCGGTCGTGGAGTACCAGGGTCGTACGCGCCGCTTCGGGGGCAGTTCGTGAGTGCGGCCGCATCGTCTAAGAACCACAGACCGGTCCGACTCGTCGGGTTCGCCGTGAGAGTCGTGACCGCAGGTGGGATCGGTGTGGTCATGCTCGCAGCGATCGTCTTCGGTCGCGAGAGCGGGCTCGGGATCGTGATCGCGCTCATCGCGATGGCCGCAGTCGCGGAGCTCTACACTTTCACTCGCCGAGAGCACCGGTTGCCTAACGAGGTTTTCGGCGTGCTGGCAGCAGGCTCGATGCCCATGGCGGCTGCGTTCGGCGGCCGTTTCGGATTGCTCGCGACACTCACCACCGTCGTGGTCGCCGCCCTTGCATGGCATGTACTGTTCCGGCAGGTCCGCACTTCCGACACGGCCGTGACCGTCTTCGGTGCGATCTACGTGGGATTCCTGCTCGCGCACTTCGTCCTCGTGCGCCAGCTCGACTCCGGCGTACTGTTCGCGCTCGCCACGATTCTGAGCGTCTGGGCCAACGACGTGTTCGCCTATCTCATCGGGTCGACCATGGGCCGCCACAAGATGGCGCCACGTATCTCACCGAACAAGTCGTGGGAGGGTTTCGCCGCAGGTACCACCTTCACGGTGCTCGTGTGGGCAGCGATCGCCTTTCTGCCGGAGACCACGCTTTCGCTGCCGGTTCTGGTCGGCATCGGCCTGGCGGTCTCGCTCGCCGCAGTCGTCGGCGACCTCGTCGAGTCGCGCCTCAAACGCGAGGCGGGCGTCAAGGACTCCGGTTCCATCCTACCGGGCCACGGCGGCGTCCTCGACCGATTCGACAGCCTCATCATGGTCTCGGTCGTCGCGTACTACCTGCTCGTGTGGGCTGGTGTGCGGTGAGCCGACCGCTTCGACTCGCCATCCTCGGCTCGACGGGCTCGATCGGGCGTCAGGCGCTTGACGTGGCCGCACGCTATCCCGAGCGTGTCGAGGTGGTGGCCCTAGCGGCTCATAGCGCTGCCGACACCGTCGTCGAACAGGCGCTGCGCTTCGGCGTCTCCCATGTCGCGCTTACTGACCCGGATGCCGCGCGTGCTGCCGAGGAACGCCTGCACGCCGCAGGCGTCACCGGAGCGTCCGTCGACGCGAACCCAGACGCGCTCGTCGCGCTCGCCGAACACCCGGACGCAGACGTCGTGCTCAACGCACTCGTGGGCGCCGCAGGCCTTCGAGCCACCGTCGCGACCCTGCGCGCCGGGAAGGTCCTGGCCCTCGCGAACAAGGAGTCGCTCGTGATCGGCGGCGAGCTTGTGACCGCGCTGGCTGCTCCCGGGTCGATCCGCCCGGTCGACTCGGAACACTCGGCGATCTTCCAATGCCTGACCGGCGAGGACACGCGCTCGGTCGCGCGGCTGTGGCTCACGGCTTCAGGTGGCCCTTTCCGTGGCGCCACCCGCTCGCGACTGGCGACGGTGACAGCCGCAGAGGCGCTTGCGCACCCCACGTGGTCGATGGGACCCAAGATCACCATAGATTCCGCGACGCTCATGAACAAAGGCCTCGAGGTCATCGAGGCGCACTACCTGTTCGGCACCGCGTTCGACCACATATCAGTGGTGATCCACCCCCAGTCGTGCATCCACTCGATGGTCGAGTACTCCGACGGCTCGGTCATCGCGCATCTCGGCGCGACCGACATGCGCATCTCCATCCAATACGCGCTGTCGTATCCGGAGCGCTGGGACGCACCGCTGCCGCCGGTGGACTTCACGAAACTCGGCAGCCTCGATTTCGCCGCGCCTGACATGGCGACCTTCGGCTGTTTGAGCATCGCATTTGAAGCCGGGAGGGCGGGTGGCACCGCCCCGGCGGTGCTCAATGCGGCCAACGAGGTCGCTGTCGCCGCGTTCCTCGCCGGACGCTGCGGGTTCCTCGACATCGAAGACACCGTGCGCCGCACACTCGATGTCCACGAAGTCGAGCGCCTGGAATCCCTCGACCACGTCGAGGCGATCGACCGCGCCGCACGCATGACCGCCGAGGAGATCCTGACACGCCGGTGAGGTCGCTGAAGCGCACCGTGCTCGAGGGTGGCGTGTTGTTTGCAGGTAGCGAACGCACCCCGAAAGACCCTGAACGACCCCGGAAGGAACGATAGCCGCATGGCCATGTTCATGGATGTCGCCTCGATCGTGTTCTGGGGCGTGATGACGTTCTCGATTCTCATCGTGCTGCACGAGGGCGGGCACTTTCTCGTAGCCCGCCTATTCGGCGTCAAGGTGCACGAGTTCATGGTGGGTCTGCCTGGACCGGCCCTAAGGCTGCACACTCGCAGTGGAACGGTCTTTGGCGTGACCATCGTGCCGCTCGGCGGCTACGTGCGCATCGCAGGTATGGAGCCTGGTGCCGAGGACGACCGGCTCGCTTCGGCGCTCGCAGCGGTCGTGCGAACCGGCCGGATGGATGCTGCGAGCATGGCCGACCATCTAGGCATCAATCAGGAACGCGCCTCGGCGATCCTTTTCACACTCGCGGATTGGGGTGCTATCGTGCCCTCGCCCGACGACGAGGTCTCCTACACCGCAGCCATCGATGACCGCAGCGAGACCCCCGACGCGCTGCTCGCACGTGCACGCAGCGTGACGTACCGCGGCCTATCGACGCTCAAGCGCATCAGCGTGCTTTCCGCCGGCGTGCTCGTCAACCTCGTTGCGGCGATCGCGGTGTTCACCTTCGTGCTCTCGATCTGGGGTTACTACGAGCAGTCCCTCACGCTCTCCGAAGTCGTCCTCGACTCCGCCGCAGCCGCCGCAGGGTTGCAGGTCGGCGACACGCTCGTCAGCTTGAACGGCGAGGATGTCGCCGAGTGGATGACGTTCAGCACCACGATCGCGTCGTTGAAGCCGGGTGACGTCGTCACCGTCGGCTACGAGCGCGATGGTGTGGCGCGGGAGGTGACGGCCACGCTCGGGAAGTCTCCGGAGGGTTTCGCGTTCCTCGGCGTCGGTCCGACCGTCACAGTGGTCGACCTGTCCGTGTGGGGCGCGCTCGTGGAGAGCATCAGCTGGATCGGTCTCGTGTTCGTGGCCATCGCCAACTTCTTCAACCCCGCGACGTTCGCGACGTCGGTCGAGGGCGCGCGTAGCATCGTCGGCATCAGCGTCGAGGTCCAACGCGCAGTCGAGGCCGGCCCGCTCAACTACGCATGGATCGTCGCGCTGCTGTCTTTGTCACTCGGCGTGATGAACATCCTGCCGATCCCGCCGCTCGATGGGGGCAAGATCGCCCTGGAGATCGTCGAGCGCATCGCCGGCAGGCCGATACACCGCCGCATCGCCATCGGCATGAGTGTAGCCGGGGCCATGCTGCTCTTCAGCTTCATCGGCTACGTGATGTACGCTGACGTCATGCGGTACTTCGTCAACTCCTGACGTCTGACCGGGGAGCATCCATGACACGTCGCGAGACCCGGCCGGTGCTGGTGGGAGGTGTGACCATCGGCGGGGGAGCGCCGGTCGTCGTCCAGTCGATGACCAACACCGACACCACGGATTCGACCGCCACGCTCGCGCAGATCGGTCGCCTCGCCGATGCGGGCTGCGAGATCGTGCGCGTCGCCGTGCCAGGCGTGGGAGCGCTTTCCGGCTTCGCCGAGATCTGCGCCGCCTCGCCGCTTCCGGTGGTTGCCGACATCCACTTCGACCACAAGCTAGCGCTCGAAGCGATTCGCCGTGGAGCCGCGGCGCTGCGCATCAACCCCGGCAACATCGGTTCCTTCGAGCATGTCGACGCGATCATCGACGCAGCAGGTGAGGCCGACATCCCGATTCGCATCGGCGTGAACGCCGGTTCGCTCGCCGAGGAGTTCCACGACCGCGACTGGCCGCTCCCCGAGAAGTTGGTGGCCAGCACGGTGGCGTTCGTCGAGCACTTCGAGTCCCGCGGCTTTTTCGATATCGTGCTCTCCGCGAAAGCATCGAGCGTCAATTCCACGGTCGCCGCGTACCGCGCCTTGGCCGAGCGCGTGCCCTACCCGCTGCACATCGGCGTGACCGAGGCAGGCACGTCACTCTCAGGCACCGTGAAGTCCGCTGTCGGACTCGGCATCCTGCTCGCCGAGGGCATCGGCGACACGCTGCGTGTCTCGCTTACCGCCGACCCGGTCGACGAGGTGCTCGTGGCCTGGGAGATCCTAGCCGCGCTCGACATCCGCCGCCGGAGCGCCGAACTCGTGAGCTGCCCCACCTGTGGCCGCTGCGAGATCGATCTCATCCCGATCGCCGAGGAGGTCGAGCGACGCTTGCGGACCAAGCCGAGCACGCTCAAGGTCGCGGTGATGGGGTGCGTCGTCAACGGCCCCGGCGAGGCGCGCGAGGCCGACATCGGCGTTGCGGCCGGTAGGGGAGTCGGACTCATCTTCGCCAAGGGTGAGGCGCTGCGCAAAGTGCCCGAGAGCGAGATCGTCGATGCGCTCATGACCGAGATCGACCGGCTCGAGGCCGAACGGGACGCGTAGCCGGGAGCGTCGCGCTCACTCGGCCGTCACGCGCGATGATCACACGCCGCCGCAAGCACCCGTGCACGTGCCGCGAAAATGCGCTATTCTCTCCTCGGAAGGCTTAAGAACTCTAAGGGAGGATGTCATGGGGGAGCGTGTACGTGTTGCGATCATCGGCGGCGGACGGATGGGGATGCCGTTGATCATGGATTTCCTTACGCGTCCGTTCGTCGAGATAGCCGGCATCGCCGACAGGGACACGGAGAGCCGCGGTGCGCAGATCGCCCGGCAGCATGGCATCTTCTTCTGCGAGGACGCCGCGACGCTGGCGGCACGTGGCGACGACATCGACATGATCATCGACGTGTCCGGTGATCCTCAGGTGAAGCGCCAGCTCAAGGATGCTTTCGTCGCCAGCGACAACCGCACGACGATCATCGTCCACGACCTGACTGCGCGTCTGATCATGAGCCTGGCAGCCGACTCGGAAGAACTGGTCGAGACGGTGCATCCCGAGGACCGCGGTATCGGGTAGACTGCCCTACAGAGTCGTTTCGAGCGGGCCGTTGCCGAGCGAGGCGCGGCCCGTCCGTCTGTCCGGGAGGTCCTTCACGTGTCACGCACCCGAGTCGCCCTGCGCGCGAGCGCTCTGTACGCGCCCACCCTCAAGGAGATTCCCGCCGAAGCGGAGATCGCCTCGCACCGCCTCATGTTGCGGGCCGGCATGATCCGCAAGGCAGCCGCAGGGATCTACTCGTTCCTGCCGCTCGGGTACCGCAGCGTGCGCAAAGTCGAGCAGATCGTGCGCGAGGAGATGGACGCGATCGGCAGCCAGGAGCTGCTGTTGCCGATCGTCCAGCCCGCCGAGTTATGGCACCAGTCAGGACGCTGGACCGAGTACGGTCCCGAGCTGGCTCGGCTGACCGATCGCGCCGGACGCGAGTTTTGCCTCGGCCCCACGCACGAGGAGATCATCACCGCGCTCGTGCGTAACGAGGTGCGCAGTTACCGCGAACTGCCGCTTTCGCTCTACCAGATCAACATGAAGTTCCGCGACGAGATGCGCCCCCGCTTCGGGTTGCTGCGCGGTCGCGAGTTCATCATGAAAGACGCGTACTCGTTCCACGAGTCGGAGGAGTCGCTTCAGGAACACTACGACGAACAGGCCGCCGCCTACGGACGCATCTGCGACCGTCTCGGCTTAGCATGGCGTCCCGTCAAGGCGGAGTCCGGCCAGATCGGCGGCAAAGTCACGACGGAGTTCATGGCGCTTGCCGAGTCCGGCGAGGCCGAACTCGTGTATTGCGGGTGCGGATGGGCGGCCAACGTCGATGCCGCCGAGACGGTGGTGCCGCGCACCCCCGCAATCACGGAGCCGCGCGAGATCGAGAAGGTCCACACCCCGCAGCTGCGCACCATCGCCGAGCTCGCCGAGGCGTTCGACATCGCCGAGCACGACACCGTCAAGACGATGGCGGGCAAAACCTCCGAGGACCGCCTCGTGTTCTTCTGCGTGCCCGGTGACCGCGAGCTCAATCCCGTCAAGGCCGGATGGGCTGTCCCCGGTGTCGAGCTCCTCGCCGAGGAGGACTTCTGCGCCTTTCGTATCCCCAAAGGCTCGCTCGGACCGGTATCGCCGCCGGAAGGAACACTTGTGGTGGCCGACCGCTCGCTGCGCGAAGAGGTAGCGTGGGGGATCGGCGCCAATGAGGACGACTATCACTTCTTCGACGCGATGCCCGGACGCGATTTCGAGGTCGCTGTGTGGGCCGACCTTGTAGTAGCGCAGGCCGGTGACCGCTGCCCCGAGTGCGGCGGCACGCTCGAAGGTGCGCACGGGATCGAGGTCTCGCAAGTCTTCCAGCTCGGGACGAAGTACTCCGAGTCGATGGGCGCGACCTTTACCGCCGAGGACGGCAGCGAGAAGCCGTTCGTCATGGGCTGCTACGGCGTCGGCGTCACCCGATCGCTCGCAGCGGTCATCGAGCAACACAACGACGAGAATGGCATTGTCTGGCCGATGAGTATCGCCCCGGTCCACGTGGCGGTCGTGCCGCTGTCCGTGGGCGACGAAGAGGTCTGGCCGGTTGCCGAGCGCATCTGGAACGCGCTTGCCGACGCTGGTGTGGAGACCGTCATCGACGACCGCGATGAACGTGCCGGCGTCAAGTTCGCCGACGCCGACCTGATCGGCTACCCGATTCGGGTCGTGGTGGGGAAGAAGGGCATCGCCGCAGGCATCGTCGAGGTAAAGGACCGGACCACCGGCGAGCGCTCCGAGGTGCCGATCGACGAGGCGGCAGCGCACGTGGCGACGATGGTCGAGGCGGAGCTGGTGCGGCTGGAAGGACGAGGCACCAAAGGGAATAGCGGAAAGCGGCCTGTTGGCAGGGTATAATGGTGCAAGAATCTTTGAGGGAGTACACCATGGAACCCCACGGGATCGAGCGATTGATAGGCGACTCAGGGCGCCCTGACCTCTCGTCGGTGATGTGGGATGTGGACGTGTCCCGGCTCGATGAGGACCGACACGCCGATTTCATTGTCCGTCGAGTACTTCAGGCCGGTCGACCCGAACAGGTCGCATGGCTTTTCGGACGTTACGGAGAGGCGCACGTCGCTCGCGTCGCCGAGAGTGCGCGTGCCATTCCTCGGCCGGTGAGAATCGCATGGGTCGAGCTTCTGAGAAGGCGCCGTGAGCGTGCTGCATGAAGAGGTCTTGTCGCCGGATACCCACCGCGTGTTCGAGTGTCTGGGCCGGCACACCACACTTTCGCACTTCTACCTTGCGGGAGGCACCGGCGCGGCGCTTCACCTTGGACACCGGCTCTCCGAGGATCTCGATCTGTTCAGCGAGTGTCCGTGGTCCTGGACTCGATCGGCTCCGGCTCTCTCTGCGTGCGGTGCGCTCATCGTCGATCTTCAGGAGGAGGGCACCTTCGTGGGATCGGTCGACAAAGTTCGGGTGAGCCTGTTCCACTACCCCTACGCGCTTCTCGAGGAGCCCGTGGAGACCCGATACGGTATCCCTATCGCGGGGCTGCTCGACATCGGGTGCATGAAGCTCGTCGCGGCTGCTCAACGCGGGAGCCGCAAGGATCTTGTGGACCTGTACTTCCTGGGGATCGCGGGATACACCGTTAGGGAGATGTTGGACGCGCTGGCACGCAAGATGCCCGCTGTGGAGTTCAACAGGGTTCACATTCTGCGCAGCCTTGCATACTTCGAGGATGCCGAGGCGGAGCCCGATCCGGTCATGCTGGTCGACTATGACTGGCTGGCGGTGCGAGAGTACTGTCTGCAGCAAGCGGAAGCGCTTCTCGACGAAATCTTGGGCACGTAGAAGGACACGCCTTGAACGGCGGGGCAGGAGCTTCATTGCGCTCGTGGCGGAAGTGGAGTAAGGCACCGTGTTGATCACATCGATTGGCAACAGGCCGTCTCAGGCGGTGTTCAGGTCGCAACGTGGTTGCAGGGCCAGACTGCTGCGTTCGAACGTCAGGCGTGGCACGAGCTCCTGTTCCATTGTCACCTGCACCCACCAGGGACAATGGCATGTGCACGCAAGGACACCGCCGCCAACGTCGGCTTCGAAGCCGAGCTCTGGCGCGCCGCAGAAACGCGCAGCTGCACCGTCCGTCCACGACAGATACGATTCCAGATCGCGAGCCGAACCTCGCTGCCCGTCGCAGAGGGCGCCGAAAGCGTGGTACGCGTGGAGACTCCGAGAACCCCATGAGGATGGAAGATGTCGTCTGACCTGAGCTTCCGGGAGTTCATCGAGCGCGTCGAGAGTCGAGTCGACGGCTACTCGATCGAGACCCTGCGGGAGATAGTGCTCGACTGGGCCAAGCACACGCCTCCCGAGAAGCGTCATGCCTTCTTGGACAAGCTAGTCCCTCCCGCGCCATCACCACATCCGGTGTCCGCCACGGAGTTGCTGGATGAGATCGATGCCCTCGCCACGTGAGTGCGCGACGGTGACTACTGCACTGGCTGGGGATGGGACGACGCGATTCAAGAGGAGAGAGACTGGGGCGACGATAGCTGGACGTACGAGATGGACGCTCTCTTCGTCGAGGCGCGTGAGGCTTTCATGAACGAGCGCCCCGAATTAGCCTAAGAAGCGTACGCGGCATTGTTCGACATTCTCGAGATGGGCGAAGAGCCCGGGCATCTCCCCGGAAGCCGCGACCCTCGGGAGATGCTGGACACCGACCTCGAGGAGGCGCGCCTGCTCTACCTGCAGGCGGTCTATCGGTCGGCAGAGCCCGACGCGCGACCTTTCGCGCTGATGCGGGCCATCGACAGATTCGGCTATTCGGTCGGAGCCGACCTCGATCTGCGGCGCGAGGCGGTCACCCTCTCCGGTGGGACTTCGTCGTGCGCGCGGATATCGCTGAAGGGCTGGTGCGGGCAGGCGAGCGGCTCGGCGACGTGTCGATGCGGTTGACGGGATGTCGTGAGGCCTTCCGCTCGAGACCGTCGCTCTCAGATCGGAAGAGCACACGTCTGAACTCCAGTCA
>CAMTXY010000141.1:0-3067 GCA_947085795.1 uncultured Actinomycetes bacterium
ATCGAGCCGCCGATGTTCGTCGAGCTCGAAGTGACAGCGACCGATCCCGGTTTCAAGGGGGACACGGTCCAGGGCGGTACGAAGTCCGCCACGCTCGAGACCGGTGCCGTGGTCCAGGTGCCGATGTTCGTCGAGACCGGTGACCGGCTCAGGATCGACACCCGCGACGGGCGGTACGTGACTCGCGTCTAACGGCGCGGGAACCCACGGTCCGCCGCGCCGGTGGTTCGTACCCGGTGACATGAGGAGTGCTGCATGCGACCTGTTCACATCACCGACACGACGCTGCGTGACGCGCACCAGTCGCTCTGGGCGACACGCATGCAGATGGCCGACATGCTGCCTATCCTCGGCAAGATGGACCAGGTCGGGTACTGGTCTCTCGAGGTCTGGGGCGGCGCGACGTTCGATGCGGCCCTGCGCTTTCTCGACGAGAACCCCTGGGATCGCCTGCGCGTCATCAAACGTCACTGCCCGAACACGCCGCTGCAGATGCTCCTGCGTGGTCAGAACCTCGTGGGTTACCGGCATTATTCCGATGACCTCTGCCGTCGTTTCGTCCACGCGGCCAGGCGCAACGGCATTTATGTCTTCCGCAACTTCGACGCGCTCAACGACATCCGCAACATCCGGGTGACCGCCGAGGCCGTCAAGGAATGTGGGGGCCATTTCGAGGGCGCGCTGAGCTACACGGTGAGCCCCGTACACACGTTGGACTCGTATCTCGAGCACGCGCAGGAGCTCAAGGACGCGGGTGCCGACACCATCGGCATCAAGGACATGGCGGGTATGCTCACGCCGTTTCGCACCGAGAAGATGGTAGCCGCGCTGCGCAAGGAGATCGGGCTTCCCGTGCACGTGCACTGCCACTACATCGGTGGGATGGCGCCCATGAACTACCTCAAGGCCATCGAGGCCGGCGCCGAGATCATCGACACCGCCGTCGTGGCGCTCGCCTTCGGAAACAGCCAGCCCGCCGTCGAGATGATCGTCGCTGCGCTCAAGGAGTCACCCTACGATACCGGGATCGACCTCGATCTGCTCTTCGAGATCGCCGAGTACTGGGAAGACGTCCGGATGCGCAAGAAATTCAAGCGTGGCGTGACCTCGCTAATGCACATGCAGGTCTTCAGCCACCAGGTCCCCGGCGGCATGCTCTCTAACCTCATCAGCCAACTCGAGCTGCAAAAGGCGAGCGACCGGCTCCCTGACGTGCTCGCCGAGATCCCTCGTGTGCGCGCCGAGGTCGGCTACCCGCCGCTCGTCACCCCGCTCTCGCAGATCGTCGGCACCCAAGCAGTCATCAACGTGCTGACCGGCAAGCGTTGGGCGGTCGTGCCACAGGAGATGAAGGACTACATCCGGGGCCTCTATGGCAAGGCGCCCGGCGCCATGGATCCCCGGATCGTCGAGAAGGTCCTCGGCGATGAGAAGCCGCTCTCTCCCGACGTGCGGCCCGGCTCGCTCGTCACCACCACGTACGCCCAGGTCGAGGCGGAGATCGGCGATCTCGCACGCTCCGAGGAAGACGTGCTCATGTACGCGCTCTTCCCGAACGAGGCACGCAACTACCTCACCACTCACCAGGACGGCGCGGAGAACGCCGTGTTCATGATGGGCGAGGAGATCGATACGGTCACGGAGGGAGATCAGCCTGTGGATGTGAATCAGATCCGGGAGCTCATCAAGATCGTCGAGCTCTCCGGCGTGAACGAGGTCACCGTGGAGGAAGGGGGGACCAAGGTCATCGTCCGCAAGGGTGCCGTGACGGAGGCCTTTGCCGCTCCGGCCGCCGCACCCGCTTCCGCCGCTGAGCCGGACGCAGCCGCCCCTCAAGACGTCGCCGTCCGCGACAGTGCCGAGCGCCCCTCGAACTGGAAGGCGATCGTCGCGCCGATGGTGGGCACCTTGTACCGCGCCTCATCGCCCGGAACGCCGGAGTTCGTGAACATCGGGGACACGGTGGAAGAGGGCCAGCCGTTGTGCATCCTCGAGGCCATGAAGCTCATGAACGAGATCACCGCCGAGGAGCCCGGCGTCATCCGCGAAATCTGCGTCGGCGATGCCGAACCGGTCGAGTACGGCACGGTCCTGTTCTACTACGAGCCGGTCTAGGGGTGCGGATGTTCTCGAGGATCCTGATCGCGAACCGCGGGGAAATCGCCCTACGCGTGATTCGCGCGTGCAAGGAGATGGGCATCGAGTCGGTAGCCGTCTACAGTGAGGCCGATCGTGACAGCCTGCACGCTCGCATGGCCGACCAAGCGGTGTGCATCGGGCCGGCCCCTTCCGCCAAGAGCTACCTGAGCATGCCCAACATCATCTCCGCCGCGCTCATGACCGGTGCAAAGGCCATCCATCCCGGGTATGGGTTCCTCGCCGAGAACGCGGCGTTCGCGCGTGCGATCGGGGATTCGGGGCTCACGTTCATCGGCCCGTCTCCCGAGGCGATCGAGCGTATGGGCGACAAGGCCCGTGCGCGCGCGACGGCCATGGCCGCAGGTGTCCCATGCGTACCCGGCAGCGACGGAGAGGTCGACACCGTCGAAGACGCGCTGCGTTTCGCCCGCGAAGTCGGATTCCCCGTCCTCATCAAAGCCTCGGCGGGCGGCGGGGGCAAGGGCATGCGCGTGGCGAACGACGAGAAGGAACTCGCGTCCAACTTCACGGCGGCGCGCAACGAGGCTGCGGCCGCATTCGGCAACGACGGCGTCTACCTCGAGCGTTATCTCGACCGCCCGCGCCACATCGAGTTCCAGGTGTTCGCGGACGCTCACGGCAACGCCGTGCACCTCTTCGAACGTGATTGCTCCGTCCAGCGGCGCCACCAGAAGCTGATCGAGGAAGCGCCCTCGCCGGCGCTCACGCCCGAGCTGCGTGCCGCGATGGGCGAGGCGGCCCTTGTGCTCACGCGCGCCGTCGATTACCGCAACGCCGGAACCGTCGAGTTCCTCCTCGACACAGAGGGCGGTTTCTACTTCATGGAGATGAACACGCGCGTGCAGGTCGAGCATCCGGTCACCGAGCAGATCACCGGTGTGGACATCATCAAGGAGCAGATCC
Source organism: uncultured Actinomycetes bacterium (assembly GCA_947085795.1). Classification (GTDB taxonomy): domain Bacteria; phylum Actinomycetota; class Coriobacteriia; order Anaerosomatales; family UBA912; genus CAMTXY01. The sequence continues at coordinate 3,064 of CAMTXY010000141.1, forward strand.
GCAT
>CAMTXY010000142.1:0-5668 GCA_947085795.1 uncultured Actinomycetes bacterium
GCGCGTGCACCACCTCGCGCCACATGCGGCTGGACTCGAGCACGTTGGCCTTGTCGACCGAGTGCACGCGGCCGCGGCGGGTGCGCGCCGCCTGAAACGCGGCGCGCGCGATGCGCTCGATCTCGAACTCGCGGTACTCCATCGTGTCGTACGCGCGCTGACCGGCGGCACCATCGCGCCCCGCGCCGGGAACGTCGCACTCGCGCGCCCGCGCCCCGAAGTACAGACCGCCCGTAAGCTCGCGGACGATGAGCATATCCACGCCCTCGAGCACCTCGCGCTTGAGAGAGGACGCCCCCATCAGCGGCTCGAACAGCTTCACCGGCCGCAGGTTCGCATACAGGCCGAGCTCTTTCCGGATGCCCAAAAGGCCCTGCTCTGGCCGGGGTTTGTCCGGGTCGGTCGTGTCCCACTTGGGCCCGCCGATGGCGGCGAGCAGGACCGCGTCGGCCGCCTGCGCCGCAGCCAGCGTCTCGTCGGGCAGCGGCGAACCGGTCTCATCGATAGCGATGCCGCCGAGCAGCGCCTCGTCGTAGGTAAAGGTCACCCCGTAGCGATCGCCGATGCGATCCAGCACACGGACGGCCTGCGCCATGATCTCTGGGCCGATGCCGTCTCCCGGTAGCAGACATATGCGCTTGGGGCCGCTCATCTGTCGGCCAGTTTCTGCTTGACCGACTCGATAAGCCCGCCCTTCTCGATGATGTCCTTGATGAACGGCGGGAACGGCTGCGCGCGGTAAGCCGCGCCCGTGGTCCTGTTCATGATGACGCCGGCGTCGGCGTCTACCTCGACCTCATCGCCATCGGAAATGCCGTCGACCGCCTCGGGCGCCTCCATGATGGCCAGGCCGGTGTTGATGGCGTTGCGGTAGAAGATGCGCGCGAAAGACTTGGCGATGATCACGCTGATGCCCGCCGCCTTGATGGAGATCGGAGCGTGCTCGCGGCTCGAACCGCAGCCGAAGTTCTCCTCGGCGACGAGGATGTCACCGAACTCGACTTTCGCAATGAAGCCGGCGTCGAGATCTTCCATGCAGTGCTTGGCGAGCTCTTCTGGCACGCTCGTGGTGAGATAACGAGCGGGGATGATGACGTCGGTGTCGATGTCGCGACCGTACTTGTGGGCGGTGCCGTTGAACTTCACGGGGAACTCCTCTCTCGAGGCGGTGTGTGAGAGTGGATTCTACCATGCGGGCCGCGAGCGCTACCCGTGCCTCGACGATCTCGTCGAAAGGGTGTTCGTTCCTGGTCAGGGGAGCGCCGCGCGCGGTTTCGTCTGGTGGCAGACTTCGCAGAAATTGCGACCCGTTCGATAGGCGAGACGGTCGTGGCATGCGCAACCCGCGTTCGTGAAACTCGTTCCCTTAGAATGGTCTTGTCGCCAGGTCGAAGCGTGAGCCAGGAACGCGGTATGGCACCGGGTGCATGGGCGTCGATTCTCGTAATGGCATTTCCTGCACGTTCGTCCGTCATTCTCCCACAGGTCGATCACACCGGGTAGCGCGTGCTGGTACACGATGAACTCGGGCGTATGCGGCATCCGGATGCCGTGACACCCATCGCAGCCCTCGGCTACCTGATCGTGGCAGGTGTCGCAGCTGGGATCCGGGACCTGGGCTTTGGCGAAGGTCGCCTGCTCCGGACGGTCGGATCTGGCCGCCCGTGCGGGATCACCGATATGGCAGTAGCTGCATTCGGCGACCGCGACGTCGTTGTCGTGACAGCGAAGACAGGAAGGCATCCCCGTCGTCCGGGACGATACGACACCGCTGACCAATGTGTGACAGTCGACGCATTCCGCACCGGCATCGAGCGGTTCGGAATGGGACATCCGCACGCCGCGATCCTCGTCGACGAGCGTGCCGGTGAGAGCCGAGGCGTGACACGAGCGACACGATGACGACGACACCGGAAGACCATAGTCGAGCGGCTCTGCGGGAAACAGTTGAGCGCGCAAGAAGTGCTCGAACCTGACAGGCGTCGAAAACAACGTCCGCGATAACGCCGAGCCGTCCTCGTGACACTCTACGCAGCTCACGGCGACATGCGGATCGAACTGGACCGACGGAGCGTGCGGGCTGTCGGGGTGGCACGACTCACACGTGATCCGCGCTTGCGAGGTGACCCCGCCCGCGAACCAAGCCGCGACGACGAACAGGAATACGACACCGGCCGATGACATGCGCCTCGACGCCAGCGATCCGCGTTCGACCATGGGGCCGGGATCACCGAGACGCTCGTCGCCATTCTCGTCTTCCGCGACGTCCCGCTTCAATGCTGCCGCAGGATCGTCGAGGACCGAATGCGGATGGGATGGCCGCGAACGCAGCACGATCATGAGAAGGCTCAAAGCCGCCATGGCGAGCAGCGTCGAGAAGATCGCCAGCAGCAACACCGCCGCGGTGAAGTTGGCGGCAGGTTGCCTGATGATGTCCGGTATGGTTTTGAGGGCCTCGATGACCCAACCGGGCGAGAGTTCCTCCATCAGCGACCGTCCACGTTCGACTGCAACTGAAGAGACCCGATCGCCCCTCCGGGATGCACGTGAGCCTCATGACATCCCGTGCAGTCCGCATCGATATGACAGCGGCCGCACAGCTCATCTGAGCCTTCTTCGACTATGCGGGAATGCTCTCGCGTGAACGCAACGGGATGGGGCATCTCGACACCGTGACACCGGTCGCAGAACTCCTGGAAGTGACAACTCTCGCAGGAATCGGGAGCATCCATAGCCTGCTTGGAGTGAACCCGTAAGAAGTCATCGTCGTGCGGGAGGCGAACGCCGTGGCACTTCACGCAATACTCGGCATCGTGGCACGCCGCGCACGAATCGAGGTTTCCCATACCGTGCACGGTCTCCCAGCTAGGGCCGTGGGTGATGGCCCATGGACTGACGCCGAGACGCTCATGACGCGTTCGCGGCATATGGCACGTGTCGCAGGCGTTGCGCACGTCGTCGGTCTGATGACATGCGAGGCAATCCTCCATCAGCGGCGTGCGCGCCCATGACACGCTGTCACCGTGGGCGACACGAGAATGGCAGTCGGTGCACGACGACCCCTGGGCGCACTGTGCGTGATCGATACGGTAGCCCTTCGACTCGACAACGCGTATCATCACGTCTTCATGGCAGCTCAAGCACTGCGCGTCGGCGATGGATGAAAGCGTCCGCCCGCGAGCCTGCGTCACCGGCAAGACCATGCCGAAAAGCACTCGCGACGCAAAGGTCACGCGAGAGCCGGCGGCGGCCGGTGCGTGACAGATGACACATGGCACGCCGCCGTGCGCCTGCGAATCGGTGTCCTGGGCGAAATCACCGGCGTCGTGGCACGACGCGCACCCCGGCATCGTCACAGCGGTGACCCCGACCGCAGCTATGGCCACAAGCATAGCTGACGCCATCACGGCGACAACCGATCTCACTACAAGGCTCAGGGGTGTTCTCACGCTCACGTCGATTCAGGATATCCGAAGCGCGCCGCACACGCCCTGGGGGGGGTGCGGTCGGGGCCGACCCCGGTGGGACCGGCCCCGACGACGTTGACACTCACGTCCGGTGTGATTCTCCTGCTAGAGACTAATAGGTCTTGCCCACACCGCTGTTGCCAGCAGAACCGATGTGGCACTTGATGCAGGTACCGTCCTGGGTGCTGTAGTACAGATGCGAGTTGGTGGAACTCGGCGCCGGGCGAGAGAGGCTCGGGTCCGCAGACCAGCCGACGGTGGGACTCGCAATCGCCGCACCGGCAAAGGCCGCCTGGTTCATGAAGCGGCTACGGTTCGGCGTATAGTGCGGGAAGCCAGCAGAGCCGAAGCCGCTATCGGCATCGTGACACGATACGCACCGCGTAGCGTCGGCCCAGGCGATCTGGCCGATGGTCCTCGAGCCGGTCGAGATGGCGCCGGTGCTGTTCCAGTTGGTGGTCGCGGTCACGCCGACGCCGACACGGTGGCCGGTGTAACGGCCGATATTATCCCCACGAAGCGCGCCCGTCGCGGTGGCCCCCCGGTAGTACGAAGCCCCAACGCCGGCGGTGCCGGGCTTCGCGTTGCTGTAGGAACCCTCGTGACAGCCCGAACAGAACACGCCGATCGCAGCGGAACGGACATCCGCGCCAGTAAGGGTGCCGTATTCGGTCGCAGTATAGCCCGTCACGGCGGTGGTTGCGTTTCGGCTGTCGATCGCTGCCGCGATGGTCCTAGGGTTGAAGTTGTAACCTACGGTAGCGCTCGCATCATCGTTGCGAAGCAACAGTCCCATAAGCGACGGCACGTCGGCGATGGCGTTCGAACCGTGCACCGACGCATGGCATATATTGCAACTGGTGCCAATGGTGTGGTGGTCATCACCCGCGCTGGCAGCGATAGTCGTGCTGCCGCCGTAGACAACCGCACCGGGAACGGCGAAGTCGGTCGACACGTGACAGTACATGCATGCATCCGAAGCCCTCATGCGAAGCAACGTGTCACCTGCGGGGGCCGCATAGTGAACGGCATGGCACACCTGGCACTTGACGGTCGAGGTGGCGTAGCCGCCGTGCGGGGAGGTCGAGGGCGGGTTGGCACCCCAAGTGGCGACGGAACTCCACGGGATGAACACCGCGGCTGTTCCAGTGACGACGTTGCCGCGGTTCGCCGACGGAACGGACGAACCCTTGGCGGCGAACGCGCTCGCAGCGAAAGCGAACACGAGAATCGCGGCAAGCGCCACGACAAGAACGGTCCTCTTCATCGATACTCCTTCGATTGTAGTTGTGATGTGGGTCTCTTTTATCATCTTGCACCTCCTTTCCGAGACTCATGTCAACCCGAAAAGGCCCTCGGCGCGCGCTCCTCGTACCATGTACTGAGCATGAAACCGCCGAGCACAGTTCCCAGGTTTACTCTAGTGCGTATGATACCACAAGTCGTACGGAGTGACAGACCGAATCCTAATATTCACTAATGAATTTACAATGCCGCAACATCCGGGGCGCCTGGGTCGAACGCCGCGTCTTCCCGGCGTCGCCGTCTTCTGGCGATCACCCACACGGCGAGCGCCGCGAGCAGGAGCAAAAGAGGCAGGGAGCACGCACGCATGGGGCCGCTCAATCCCCGCGTGACCGGGGCGAGCGCGGAACCGCCCGAGTCCGGCAACCGCACGATCTGAACGCGACTGTTGAACGTGTCGGCGACCGCGAACCAATCACGGGCGGGATCGTAGTCCACGCCGCTTGGATAAGTGAACTGGCCCTCGGCGGCGCCGGGCTGTCCGTACTTAGCGATGAGCCCGCCGTCGGCGGGATCGAGTACGGTAAGCGTGAAGTCGAAGGGATCGACTATGACGAGTCTGCCCTTCCCGTCGATGGTTATCTTGGCGGGTAACTGCATCCGGGCCTCAGCGGTCGTGGTCGTCACTTGAGACCCGCCGCCCGCGATCACTGCCTCATTGCCGGGACTCCCCGTATCGCGTATCCAAAGACGAGTCCCGTCTCGATCATACGCGCTCACACGGTTGTTGTACTGGTCCACGACGAAGATGGTGCCCTCAGCGTCGATGGCGACGCCACGTACCGTGTCGAACTGGTCCTCGCCCTTGCCTCGGGTGCCCACGACTGCGAGCGGCTCACCCTCCTTGTCCATGATGACGAAGCCTGCCTGAGATCCGACGACGATGCGGTCTCCGC
>CAMTXY010000143.1:0-1390 GCA_947085795.1 uncultured Actinomycetes bacterium
CGACCATCTTGCCGAGGTCCTCGGACGGCTCGATGTACGGACCCACTTTGTCGAGCACCTCGGGCGAGACGGGCGCGATGTTGACAGCCGTGGGCACCATCTTGCCGAGCAACCCGGCGCTCACGTACTCGGCGATCTGCTCACCGGCGCGGTCCTGCGCCTCGGCGGTCGACGCGCCCAGGTGCGGCGTGAGGATGACGTTCTCGTAGGCGGCGAGCGGCGAGTCGGTGCATGGCTCGACCTCGAAGACGTCGATGGCCGCGCTCGCCACCTTACCGCTCTTGATAGCCTCCTCGAGGGCCTCGATCTGGTAGATGCCGCCGCGCGCGGTGTTGATGAGCCGCACGCCGTCCTTCATGAGCGCGAACTGCTCGGGGCCGAACATCCCGATGGTCTCTTTGGTCTTGGGCAGGTGCACAGTGATGAAGTCGGTCTGCGGCAGGATCTCGTTGACGTCCGCGTACAGTTCCACTCCCATCGCCTGCGCCCGCTCCGGCGTGGTGTAGGGGTCGTAGCCGATGATGCGCATGCTGAAGCCCCGCGCCCGCTCGGCCACAAGCGAACCGATCCGCCCCAGGCCGAAGATCGCGAGCGTCTTCTCGTAGAGCTCGGCGCCGGTGAACTTGGAGCGCTCCCACTTGCACTCGCGCATTGACGCCCAAGCCTGCGGGATGCTGCGCGCCTGGGCGAGCATGAGTGCGACGGTGTGCTCGGCGGCCGAGACGATGTTGCTCGTCGGCGCGTTACAGACGATGATACCGCGCTCGGTGGCCGCCTGGACGTCGACGTTGTCCACGCCCACGCCGGCCCGTCCTATGATCTTGAGGTTGACGCCGGCCTCGATGACCTCGCGCGTGGCCTTGGTCGCCGAGCGCACGATGAGCGCGTCGTAGGCGGGTATCTCGGCGACGAGCTCGTCGGGAGAGAGTCCGAGTTTCACCTCGACGTCGAAGTGCCCCCTGAGCGTCTCGACGCCGGATTCGGCGATCTTCTCGGCTACCAGCACCTTCATTCGTGGCCCCCTGTTGTTGTCCGGGCGGGCTGTCGCCGCGCCCTACGCCTGTCCCATGAACACGGCCTCAGCGGCGCTCAGCCCCGCACCACGTTCAAACTCGTACCCGAGCTGCGCTAACGTCATCTCGAGTGCCGCGAGCGTCACGATGATGTCGAAGTCGCCGAAGTAACCCAGATGCCCGATGCGGAAGATGCGCCCGGTGTAATCGTCCTGACCACCGGCGATCGTGACGCCGTGGGTGTCCTTCATGATCTTGACGATCGCCTTGCCGTCCACGCCCTCGGGCACCCACACCGGCGTTACCGCACTGCCGCGACCCTCCGGCGGGGCGAAGAGCCTCAGGCCCAGCGCCTCGCAGCCACGGCGGGCCGCCTC
>CAMTXY010000144.1:0-4118 GCA_947085795.1 uncultured Actinomycetes bacterium
GCTCGCGTTCGCGTCGGGGGTCGCGTTCCCGGATGCGCTCGCCGGCGCCCCGTTGCCCGGCGGCAGGCGTGGCACGTTGCTGCTGTGCTCGCCTACCGCGCTCGGTTCCGATGCCGAGGCGTACCTGCGTTCCTTCGACTTCGCCGTCAACGAGTGCTGGGTGCTCGGCGGCACCTCGGCGGTCACAGACCCGGTGCTGGCCCGAATCCGTACGATTCTACCAAAGAACCCGTTGTCGTACTGAGAAGGAGCCGGAGATGACCGAACCCACAACAACTGTAAAGCCCCGCTCCAAGGGCGTATGGCTGGCGCTCATCCTGGTTTTGCTGGCTGGTGTCGCGTTCGCCGCAGCGGTCGTTTGGTCGGGTGGCATCGACGGCGTGGCGGACATGCTGGGCCTTGGCGGAGACGACGTCCAGGTCGCGATTCCGATCACTCCCGAGAAGCCCGCTGCACCACAGCCTGACGACGCCGAGAAGCCCGCGCCTGCCCAGGAACCCACCGAGACCGCCGACACCGAGCCTGCGGACACCGCTCCCGCGAAGCCCTCCGCACCCGCCAAGCCCTCGGCTCCCGCGAAGGGTGTCGGCACGCTGCCCATCAGCGCCGCCCAGGCTGCGATGTACCGCGAACAGCTCCAGTCGCAGGTGCAGATCGGTAAGCTCGTCGACGGGCAGGTCAAGTCGGTTGCGATCAGCACGGCGGCGACCACCGCGACCCGGTCGAGCATCCCGCTGACGGTCTCGTACCGCAGTGGCGGGCCGCTCTCCGGCACGATGGTGCTCGCGCGCACCGACGGGCTGTGGTACTTCTCGAGCATCACCGCCGTCGGCGGCGGTGCGATGCCGCCCAAGCCGCGTTCCATCGACTCCGGTGTCGTGCATACCATCACGTCCCAGCAGGCCACGGCCGGCAATCAGAGCCTCATCAACGAGGGCCTGGTCAAGGGCGGGTTCAAGACGGCGCGCGTCGACGGCGTGACCAAGGGCGCCGGTACCGCGACGGTCAACGTAACGCTGCTCGGAGGCACGCTGGACCGCAAGGAGGCCCGGTTCGTGATGATTGCCAAAGAGGACAGCGGCAGGAAGTACTGGTTCCTGACACGGTTCGAGCTCAAGTAGCGGTCTGTGGAACTGAAGGACTATCTCAACGTCATACGCGCGCGCAGATGGGTGATCGTCCAGGCGGTACTCATCGTGACGGTCACCGCGCTGGTCGCGAGCTTCCTGCAGACGCCCCAGTACGAGGGCGAGGCGCGCGTCCTGATCACCGAGCGCGACACAGGCGCGGCGCTGCTCGGTACCGCAGTCACCGAGCTCTCGGGCCAGCCCGAGCGTGCGCTGCAGACGCAGGTGCAGCTCATGCGGATGCGCCCGCTGCTCGAGAACACCATCCGAGAGCTCAACCTGGGCGTGACGCCCGATGCGCTCGCGGGCCGCGTCACCGTCTCTGCGGTGGGCCAAACCCACATCATCAAGGTGACTGCTCGTGACGGCGATCCCAAGAGGGCCGCGACCATCGCCAACACGCTCGCCGCGCAGTTCGTGCAGTGGTCGCGCGAGTACAAGCGCGAGAGCATCGCGGCGGCCGCCGACGAGGTCGACATCCGCTTGATGGAGGCGCAGGACAGGATCCTCGTGCTCGGGCGCCGCATCAAGTCCGAGGGCAAGTCCGACGATCTTGCCGCAGAGCTCCAGATCGCGGTTGGCGCCTATACCACGCTCGCCGAGAAGCTCGAGTCGCTGCGTATCCAAGAGCAGCTCGAGACCGGATCGGGACGTGTGGTGAGCCCGGCCGCCTACAGCGGCACCCCTGTCTCGCCCAAGCCGATGCGCAACGGCGTGCTCGGGCTTGCGGTGGGTCTCGTGTTCGGACTCGGGATGGCGTTCCTCTACGAGTACCTCGACAACACGCTGAAATCCACCGAGGAAACGGAGCGTATCTTCGGAGCGCCGGTCTTAGGCATGATCCCGCTCGAGATGTTCGACAAGGACGAGAAGCGCCGCTTGACCATCGTCCAGCACCCCGGATCTCCCGCCGCCGAGGCGTACCGCGTGCTGCGCAACTCGCTTGACTTCATCAACTTCGAGCACGACATCAAGACGCTGCTCGTGACAAGCGCGGTTCCGATCGAGGGCAAGTCGACCGTGGCCGCCAACCTCGCCGCGTCGCTCGCGCAGACCGGCAAGAAGGTCACGCTCGTGAGCTGCGACTTCCGTCGGCCCACGACCGAGACGTTCTTCGGGGTTCAGAACATCGTCGGGCTTTCCGAGGTGCTGCTCGGTACCCACACGATGAAGGCGGCGCTCCAGCGTCCCGGCGATGAGATGCTCCTGGTCATGACGAGCGGCAAGATGCCGCCCAACCCAAGCGAGCTCCTCGGTTCGCACAAGATGAAGGAGCTTTTGGAGAGCTTGGGAGAGTGGGCCGACTGGATCATCCTAGACACGCCGCCGCTTCTGGCGGTCGCCGACCCAGCGGCGGTCGCGCGCTGGGCCGATGGCGTGCTCATGGTCACCCGTGCCGGTGTCTCCACGCGCGACGCAGCCGCCAAGGGTCGCGAGATGCTCGAGAAGGTGGGCGCGCGGATCATAGGTTCGGTGGTATGGGGCTTGGAGGAGAGCCATGGCGCCGGCGGATACGGCTACTACGGCGGGTACTACGGCCAGTACTACTACGCGGGCTACTACCAGAGCGTGCCGTCGGGCCGTGCAGCCAGCGGCGCGAAGCGTGGGCGGGACTCCGGCGCGAAGGCGACCGTGAAGGTGCGCGCCGTCGAGGACCTCCCGCCTCCGACGGTCTACCTGCCCGAGGAATCGGGGATGCGGAAGTTCCTGGGGGTGGTGGGCAAGGTGCTCACGGGAGTTCTGGCGCTGCTCGCGGTGCTCGCGGTGCTCGCGGTCGTGACGTACTTCCTCGATCAGTATTTTGGGTGGGGGATCTTGGAGTTGATCGGTGCGGTGTTGTGAGCGCGAGGGTGGTTGACTCGGTGGTGTGGGGTCTTGAGTCCCGCGCCGGCGGTGGCGGGTACGGCTACGGCAAGGGCTACTACGGCGGCTACTACTCGTACGCGGACTACTACAACGCGTCGGGTGAGGACACCCGACGCCCGAGCGCGAAGCACGGTGCCAAGGCCGAGATGGTGGGAATGCCGCGCAAGGTCTACGTGCTGAAGAAGAGCGCTGTGCGCAGGTTCGCCGAGGGGCTCGAGCGGGGATTCGACATCGTGCTCGCCGTGCTTGCGATCGTGTTGATCGCGATACTGGTGGTGTACTTCCTCGACCAGGCGATGGGCTGGGGGATCGCGCTGTGGTGACTTCGATAGCAGTCCCTTGGTCGATGATGTTCTCACGGTGTCTTGCGATTCCCTACGAAGGACGAGACGAGCCGGATCGTGAGACATCGATGAGTATCGTTGACCGAATGACATCGGTTGTTCGTGGGAGGTTCGTCCGCAACGTTGCAGTAGTGGCGGGCGGCACCGCGATTGCGCGGGCGATCTCAATGGTCTTTTCGCCGGTCATCACTCGCCTCTACGGACCCGAAACCTTCGGCATACTCGCTGTGTTCATGGCTCTTGTGGGAATAGTTGCGCCGTTCGCCACGCTGACGTATGCCAATGCCATCGTCTTGCCCGAGTCGGATGCCGCTGCACGGTCGATTGCGGCCATCGCGTTAGGTATCGCGGCGTTTTTGTCCCTGATCCTGCTCGGAATCCTCTTCCTCTTCGGGGAATCTGTGACTTCAGCAATCGGACTCGACCTGTCGAGGGGATATTCCCTTCTCTTTCCTGCAGTGGTCCTTCTAACCGCGGTCCAGTATGTTCTGACGCAGCGGCTCATGCGGCTTGAGCGGTTCAAGCTCATCTCGTCTGCCGGAGTTGCTCAGGCCGGGATTCTTGGAATTTCGAAGTCATTGGCAGGGATAGTTGCACCCAGCGCCCCCGCGCTTGTGACCCTTAACGCTCTTGGACAAGCGGTGCATTGCTGGCTGTCGTACGTAGCGATCGACCACGGTGGGCGTAGAGGAGGCGCTAAGCCGCGTAATCGCATCGGCGAGGTTGTTGCGTCGATGCGTCGTGTTGCGCACGAGTACCGGGACTCTCCGTTCTTTCGAGA
>CAMTXY010000145.1:0-6262 GCA_947085795.1 uncultured Actinomycetes bacterium
ATGCGGTCGGCGATGATCGAATTGTTGCCCTGCGCGATATTGGCGAAGGGTCCTGCGTGCACGAAGACGGCGCCGCCTTCGAGGTTCTGCATCAAATTGGGCTTGATGGCGTCCCGCATGAGTACCGCCATCGAGCCGGCGCACTTCAGATCCTCGGCGGTCACCGGCTCACCCTTGCTGTTCGTTCCGATCGTGATGCGGCCGAGTCGCTCGCGCATGTCGGCGAGGTCGCTCGCCATCGCGAGTACCGCCATGACCTCGCTGGCGACCGCGATGTCGAATCCGGTCTCGCGGGGCACGCCGTCCATGTTCCCGCCGAGTCCCACGATCACGTTGCGCAGCGCACGGTCGTTGAGGTCCACGACGCGCCGCCACGTGATGGAGTGCGGGTCTATGTCGAGGTCGTTGCCCTGATACAGGTGGTTGTCGATATAGGCCGCAAGCAGATTGTTGGCGATGCTGACGGCGTGTACGTCACCGGTCAGATGAAGGTTGAAGTCCTCCATCGGGACAACCTGCGAATAACCTCCTCCGGCGGCGCCTCCTTTGATTCCGAACACCGGCCCCAGGGAAGGTTGCCTGATGCAGGTCACCACGCTCTTCCCGATGTACTTGAGCGCCTGGCCGAGCCCTACGGTCGTGACCGTCTTACCCTCGCCCAACGGGGTCGGATTGATCGCGGTGATGTCTATGTATCGGCCCTGCGGACGGTCATCGATCGCATCGAGGATGTCGAGGGACACCTTGGCTTTGTAGCGGCCGTACATCTCGAGATACGTATCGTCGATCCCGATGTCGGCGGCCACGCCGGTGACCGGAAGGAGCGGGGCTTCCTGGGCGATCTGAAGATCGGACTTCATTCGGCGTACCTCCGTCAATGGCGGAACCAGGTGGGCACGTTCTCGCTGGCGTCGGGTCTTAGAAGCTGGAGGGTACAACACCCCAGCATAGGGGATATCCGTGAATCTACAGGGATGTCGACACGATAGCACCGTTTGACTCGTGAGCGGCCACGTACACTCGGTTAGTAGACGGAATGCTGCCGTGAGCGGGGGAGGTTCCTTCCCGTGGCCGCCGCTGCACCGTTCACGGGAGGAAAACGCCGTCCGGCCGGGTTCGCGGAGAGCTGAAGCGGGGTCGATCGGCTCAGAACAGCCCACCGATGTCGTCGAGCACCGCGACGGTGTTCTCGAGCACGTAATCGGTGACGCTCATGTAGAACTTCGGCGAGATGTCGACGCCGAGCGCGTGCAACGCATCGACGAGCGCGGTACCCAGGACCTCGTCGGCGAGCAGGGCGTCGATGGCCGCAGGGTCGATGAAGTCCCCATCGTGGATCGCCAGCGGTATGCGCACGTTCTCTGCGTGCAGCACGATCGAGTCGACGCGGTTGCCGTCGCCCACGAACTCGAGCCCCCAAAGCGCTCGCTCCCTGCGGACCACAAGACTGAACGACGCCCCGATCCGCTCGTATCCGAGCATGCGCTCGAGCGCGGACAACTCCGAGGGGGCCGTGAACGGCACCGCCGGCAACACCGCGATCAGCTCGCGCAGGTTGCACAGCGATACGAGGTCGCGTTCGGACATCCGGTCGCGCAACATCACCACGGCGAGGCTCGCCTCGACGGCCGAGCGCGAGTTCACGAGCACGCGCACGAGATCGCCGTGTTCGCTCTCGGCATGGCCCGCAGCCGTCGCGAGACTCCGTTGTAGTGCGCTCACCACCGCGCTCACCGCGCTCACCGCCCCTGACCATCGACGCGTGCGATCCACATCGCCTCTCACTGCGGGTATCGGCACCCGGCCACCCCGCGTACAGCGTCGCCCGACGGACGGGACGGCACCCTTCACTACCAGCGACGGCGCAAGGCGGGTACGATGGGTGGCGGACCGACTGTGACGCGTATCATGCACCCGGCCGTTCATGCCCGCCGAGGAGACCCATGTGCCGCTTCTGCGTCCAACACGGTGACGGCAAGACCTGGTATCTGCAGGCCGAGAACTACATAGCGGACCTCGACAACGACCTGGCGCGCCGCGAGTACATGATCGGGTTCGTACAGGGGTTCGATCGCACGAGGCGCCTCGCGCTGGTCGCCACGGAACTGCTCGACGCGACGCCGCTGTTGCTCAAACCCGCCGCGGACGCCGTACGCGCCCGAGTGCACCGCCGCCAGCAGCAGCACCACTTCGGCCAGCCCGTCCCGATCGAGGAATGCAAGCGTATCTTCGACTTCGCCACCTCGATCGTGCGCCTTCCATGCGTGTGCCGCACGCACGCCGGCAAGACCGAACGAGGCGTGTGCCTCGCGGTCACGACGCGCCCCAACGATGCCGCTCTCGCTGAGGCGTTCGACGGCTACGAAGACGGCCCCGGCCTCTCCTCGCTCGAACGGCTCACGGCGCCGCAAGCGCTCGATCTCCTGCACGACTGCGAACGCGAAGGCCTTATGCACTCGGTATGGACTTTCCACTCCCCGCTCATCGGCGCCATCTGCAACTGCGACCTATCGAGCGGGTGCCTGGCGATGCGTATGACGCTCACCCACGACATCAAGGTCATGTGGCGCGGAGAACACGTCGCGACACTCGCCGAGGAGAAGTGTACGGGCTGCGGTGCCTGCGTCGAGCGCTGCCCGTTCGGTGCGATCGATGCTCCGGTCGCCACAGGCGCCCCTGCGCGGCTGCGCGTCGCCGACTGCTGGGGCTGCGGCGTGTGCCGTTCGGCGTGTCGGCCCGGCGCGCTCGCACTCGTGCCGCGCGCAACCATCCCGGCGGTCGCGACGCAGTGGTAAGCGATACCGGGAAGCAGAGCGCACGCGGCCGGGCACGGCAGACCCTTCGCGTCCTCCCGATCGACGCGGCACGAGCCGCTCTACTCGGCGCGCACCATTCCGTCGCGCACTAGCCAAGCGAGCGTGATAGCGGCAAGCGAGAGACATCCCACTATCGCGAAGAACGGTATCTGGATATCGAGGGCCGAGTTCAGTACCGGGTTGTCGGGGTGCAGTGCGCGGGCTTCGGGCGAGGTCAGCACCGAACCGATCAGCCACCACATGCCGCCGACGTACGCCACGTCGAGCAGCGCCCTCCACCAGTCGCTGTCGAGCAGGAAGTGGTCGATCACCAAGACTCCGATGATAAGGACCAGCAGCTGCACCTGCGCCATTAGCCGCGGGTCGGCCTGCGCGACCACGATCGGACTTTGCGGCGAGCCGGTGAAATCCCATGTTCGCATCGCGGCAACCAGGCCCATGACGGTGTTGATGATCCACATAGTGGCGGCGACTATCCGAAACCCGACCGCCCAGCGGTACAGGTCGCGCCGACCGGTCACGACATACGCTAGCGCACAGACGCCTAGCAGCGTGAAGGCTCCGAGATTCACCCACGTCGCACCACCGTGGAACATCGGCAAACGGACCTTGTCGCCGAGTCCCTGAACCGGCGGAATGGCGCTGGTAAGCAAGATTCCGCCGATTATCAACGCTAACGCCATCACGAACGCGGCGATGCGCCTCTCGGGACTCAGTGCTTTGATCATGCGGTTCTCCTCGGCTGAAAAGGTTTGCGTCCGCCCGACATTCTAACACCGCAGGCGGCAGCCTCCTTACGCCAAGTGCTTGAGCATGCGTACGGAGAGCATCCTGATGACCGGTCCGAGCGCAACAACGATGCCGAGCGCCACGAACAGCGAGCCCCACACATCGGCAAGTCCCTGGCCGAGCACCGCCACCTTCCAGATCGGATCGATCATCCAATGCGTCGGGAACAGCATCGAGATCCATTGCGGCCACTCGGGGAACACATAGAAGATCACGGGAGCGAACAGTAGGATGCCAGAGCCTTTGAGAATGGTGAACAACGAGGCACTGTCCTTGGCCAAAGTTCCAAACACCAGACCGAGGACCGCACAGAAGGCCGCGCCGAACGCCACGACCACGACGGTCTCGGCCCAGTTGCTCCCAAGCGCATCGTTGAGCGCTAGCGTGACGATCGACATGAGAAACGCCATCAGCGCACCGAACAACCCCTTGGCCGCAACGATTTCGCTCGCCTTGACCGGCGTCACGAGCATCGCGAGCAGGGTGCCGGCCGCCTTCTCGTCTACGAGACTCGAGGCTGGCATGAACGCTCCAGCTATGAACAACGCGTACATCATGACGAGCGGCACGAGACGCACCGATATCGGAAGCCCGGCTTCGCCGAAGTTCACAACCTTGACGTTCACAGGCGGCGCCGTGCCTTCGACCTCGCGTACGAGATCAAGCGTCGTAACGCTCAGGATGATTCGGTTCGACGCGAGCGACTCCCCGCCTATGTAGAACTCGAGAAGTGGGCGCTTTTTGTCGCGCACCGCCTGGTCGAACCCGGCGGGCAACACGAGACCTCCGTCATAATCGTTGGCCTCCACACCGGTCTTGAGCGCACCGGCATCATCAAGCAACGCAAGCTCGATGCCCTCCATCCGCTTGAGCGCCTGAGTGATCGCCGAAGAACCTTCATCGACGATCGCCATGCGCGGCTTAGGCTCGAACAACGATCCGAAGGCCAGCTGGAACATGAGCGTGAGTACGACCGGCAACAAGATCGCGTACATAAAAATCGGTGAGCGCGGACCGAGCGCGAGGTCCTTGCGCAGCACGAGCCATGTCCTTCTCGCGCTCATAGCGACGCCACCTTCCGTCTGAGCACGAGCAACCCGGCGGCATAGATCGCGACGACCCATACGGCCATCACTCCCAGGTATCCACCGACCTCGTTCCATCCAGCGCCGAAGGTGGTCACCTCGTGGAGCGTGCGCAGGATCGGATACGACGGCATCGCCTGCACCCACGCGGCGGCGGTGCCGGGGAACAACACCCCGAACGCCGGGACCATGAGCGGGAGGAGGAAGAGCATGCTATAGAAGAGCGTGCCGATAAAGTCCTTGCCCGCCGAGCCGGTCACCATGGCGATACCCGTGAACATGATCGAACCGAGCAGCACGGTGGCGAGCAACACGCTCCAGTTGTCCGGGGTCAGCGCTCGTATGATCACGATGAGCACCAACGCCTGCGATCCCGCGAGCAACGTGCCGTAGATCGTCTTGGCAAGCAGGAAATCGCCGAGTCTGGCCGGTGTGACTAGCACGGCCGGCACGGCGGCGTCAGCGTACAGGGTGACCGTCGTCTTCTTGCCAGCGGCGGTCTTGGCCAGGAAGTCATCGGGGAACGCAAGGCCGACATGGACGTCGACGCGCTTGGCGTCTTCGGGTTTCTTGTCGCCGGCCTTCTTGTCGCGCAGCACGATTCTGCCGACGTCGGTACGCCACGCCTCGACATCGTCCGCGATGGCCGCAGCCATCCGCTCTGCCGAGTCGAACTCCACGAGATCGAGCGCCTCGGCCTCGTCGGCACCGGATCGGAGCTGCTCGACGAACTCGTCCTCCCCTGCCGGTCAAACGGATGAAGATGTCCTCGAGCGTGGCCTCCTCGGTGTGGATCGTAAAGCACACGCCGATGCGGGCTTGCATGGCCGGATCGTCTTCGACCACATCGATGCCGAGGATTCGCGCGGTTCCGCTTGCGGGCTTGAACTGCCCGGTCAGCACCTTGATGGTAGTGGACTTTCCCGCTCCGTTCGGGCCGAGGAACCCGAGAATCTCTCCGGGCGCGACCTCGAACGAGATGCCTCTGACCGCCTGGAGGTCACCGTAGGCGTACGCGACATCCTCCACGCTGATGGCAGGCCGTGTCATCGCCGCTTCCTTTCCTGTCGCTACTTCATGACACCCTCAAGCGCCCTCTCGAAGAACGCATACGAAAGGGCACGCGGTATCAGGAGCGGTCAGTCCGGGGCGGAGTCGGGATCGGGCGTGGGAATGGGCTCCACGGATCCAGTGGGCTCCACGGATCCGGTGGGCTCCACGGAGCCATCGGGGTCGTCGGGGGTAGCGCCCCCTTGTTCACCACCGAGACCAAGCCAGCCGAAGAACTTCTCGAGCACGCGCAGCAACCCCGGTGGCACCTGCTTCTTCTTCCCTGCGGCCACTTTCGCCTCGGCGCGAGCGATGTTGGCCTGAATGCGCGAGAGCGCGTTGGCGATGCCGAACCGCTCATGGCCGACGGTGCCGGTCGCATCCACCGAGCCGGTCGTCTCAATCCCGCCCTTCGCGCCTTCGCCCCGTTTCCCGGCCCACGACGGTCTGCCCTGGGCTCTCGCTGCGGCCTTCTCCTTGGCCTTCTCGAGCCCGTAAGCCTTACCTTGTCCCAGGTTCTTG
>CAMTXY010000146.1:0-1279 GCA_947085795.1 uncultured Actinomycetes bacterium
CGTCGGCGGACTCGTGCTCGAGTGTGAGCGCTCCGGCCGCACCTTGCAGGAACTGACCGCCGAGGAGTACACCGCCGCCCATCCCGCATTCGGGCCCGGCGTGCTCGGCGAGGTCGACATCCGCGCCGTGGTCGCCCGCAGGACGAGCGAGGGCGGCACGAGCGGTGACGCCGTCGACGCGCAGCTGACCCGCGCCCGCGACGTGCTCGCCGTCGATGCGGCCTGGCTGGAAACGACAGGGGAGTAGCGGCCGCGATGGGTTCCGGTGCCGTGCCACTGTCGCTCGCGCTGTTCGAGGCGGATCCGCGCGACGTCGCGCGGGCGCTCCTCGGCAAGACGCTTGTCACGGTGACGGACGGGGTGCTCACCGGCGGCCGGATCGTCGAGGTCGAAGCGTACCTCGGCGCCGACGACCTCGGGAGTCACGCGGCGACGCGCGGAATCACGCGGCGAAACGCCACGATGTACGGCCCGCCGGGACACGCGTATGTGTATTTCACCTACGGTATGCACCACATGCTCAACCTCGTGTGCGCGCCGGAAGGCACGGCCGGGGCCGTCCTGATCAGGGCGCTGGAGCCGACAGTCGGGGCAGAGGAGATGTCGTCTCGCAGGGAAGGGCGTCCGCTGCGGGAACTCGCGAGTGGTCCGGGTCGGCTCGCCGCGGCGCTCGCTATCACGATGGGCGACAATGGGATGAAGCTGAACGAGAACCGCATATTCGTGTACGATGCACCGGAACCCCCGCCGTTCGCGGTAGCCTCTTCGGGCCGCATCGGGCTGTCGGCGGGGCACGAGATAGAACTGCGCTATTACCTGCGAGACGACCCGTTTGTGTCCCGCGGCGCCACCGGGCCGGTCACGAAGGTCCGCACGCGCGCCGGAAGATAGGAGTCCGCATGGCCATCAAGCTCAAAGACATCTATCGCATCTGCGTGGAGAAGGGCATCGCCGAGGACGCTCGATCCGCCGAAGATATCGACCGCGTACTGACCGGCGCCAAAGAGGTGTTCGACAAACTCGACGATGCCGAGAAGGAGTTCTTCGACACCGAGAGACTCACGAATCCGTACTCCGACACGCGAATCTGCGCCGGGGATCCTGAGGCCGAGATTCGCGGTCTGATCGTCGGCGTGGATATGAAGGTCGGAGAGGTGCTCCTCGCCGACAGATTGCGCGAGAAAGGCGAGCCGATCGATCTCGTCTTCGCGCACCATCCGGAAGGACGGGGGTACGCGACCCTCTACGAGGTCATGGGTATGCAGGCCGACCTGTGGGC
>CAMTXY010000147.1:0-2564 GCA_947085795.1 uncultured Actinomycetes bacterium
CCTTCTCATCGTCCGCCCCGGCCAACCCTTCACCGACAGCGTCATCCACGAACTCCCCGCCGCGCTCCGCCCCGGCGACGTGCTGGTGGTCAACGAGACCCGGGTCATGCCGGCGCGGCTCAAAGGCGCCAAGGACGAGACTGGCGGTGCCGTCGAGATCCTGTTGTTGCGCGAACGCTACGAGAACACATGGGAGTGTCTCGTCAAGCCAGGGCGCAGGCTCAAGCCAGGCGCGAGGATCGTCTTCGGCGAGGATACAATGCGCGGGCTGGTGCTCGACACGCTCAAGGAGTCCGGTGCGCGGCTTGTCCGTTTCGCGCCACAGGGGGGCCGCTCGTTTGGAGACATCGTGAACGAGATCGGCGAGACGCCGCTACCGCCGTACATCACACGCCCGCTCGCCGACCCCGACAGCTACCAGACCGTCTATGCGCGTGATGCGCGCAGCGCAGCGGCGCCCACGGCGGGGTTGCACTTCACCCATGAGCTGTTCGAGCGGGTCGAGTCGTGCGGCGTGCGTATCGCGAGGATCGAACTCGACGTGGGGATCGACACGTTCCGACCCGTGGCCGAGGACGACCCGCGCGATCACGTGATGCACAAGGAGTATTTCAGAGTGGGACCGCACGCTGCCGGAATCATCAACCACGCCAGGGCCAAGGGCGGCAGGATCATCGCCGTAGGAACTACGTCGGCGCGTACGCTCGAGAGCGCGTGGGATCCAGAGACCGGCGAAGTGGTGGCTCAGGGGCGGGAGACCGACCTGTTCATCCTGCCGGGCTACCGATTCCGAGCGGTTGACGCGATGATCACGAACTTTCACATGCCGCGTTCGACGCTGCTTATGATGGTGAGCGCGTTCGCCGGTCGTGACCTGGTGCTCGGCGCCTACGAAGAAGCCATCGGCTGCGGTTACCGGCTGCTGTCGTTCGGCGACGCCATGCTCATCGTGTAGCCTGGTCGCATCCGCGTGGGCCAGTGCGGACGCGCTGCCGGTCCCGGTCGTGCGTCATTCGACGTACGGCGTCCACCACGTCCAGTTGGGTGAACCGGCGACAGGGTCGCGTGTCGACGGATTCGGAGCGATAGCGAAGCCTTCGGCTGGCGTTCTGCCTGCGGGAACGAAGATGCTGGCACCCGCAGCGTCGGTTCCGGCGCGTTCGAACGATGGCGACCCGTCTTTGGCGGTCGGCGTGTCGAATCCGGCTGGGAGCGCAGGCCAGCTGCCGAACGTCTCGAGCGAACCAGCCTGCAGGGCGAACGTCGCACCATCGTACGAGCGGGTGACGAGCCGGGCCTCGTACGCATCGCCGTTCTCGATGGAGATGACGATGGTCCCGCTATCCCGGGTCGAGTAGACCTCGTGCGAGCGGATGTCTCCCGTGCCCAGGTCGCTGCGTATCTCTCCGGCAGGATCGCCCGTCGGCCGGCTTCTGGGGTATTTGGCGACCTCGTAGACGAACCCGCCGAAGACGATGAACCGCACATCGACAAGCGCATCCGCGCTCAGTATCCTCGATTCGTCGGCGAACTCATCGCTCTCGGCGGCATCAAAGCCGTAGGGGACAGTCGCGTCTTCGGCGATCGTTCCCGTCTTCGAGGACAACGCGGTCTCAGCTGCGGGCGTGCCGGTCATGTAGCGTATGCCCTGCACGGTGCCGAACACGGCGACGAGCACGATGGTGGCAGCGGCACCGACCCACGCGAGCGTACCCCGACCAGAACGGCGCGGCAGGACCGCAACCGTCATAGTCTCTTCCACGCCCGCGCCAGCGGTCTCTCCGGTCGCGGCTGCGAAGGAGATCCCGGTCGCGGTCTTTGCAGTCTGCGCCGTGCGTTCGGCGTCGAGACGCTCCACTTCCAGTCGCACCGCAGCCATCGTGGCAGCGAGCACGGCTTCTGGAGGTTGCACTGCGGCCACGTCGCGCAATCCGGCGAGGCCCGAGACGAACGCCGCGCATTCGGCGCACGACGCGCAATGGCTCTTGACCTTCTGCATCTCCGCAGGTGCGACGAGCGCGCCGTCATAGGCCTCGGAGATGATCTGCTGAGCTTGCAGGCACTCCGGATTCACGGTCGTTCACCTCCCGTAAGTCCCAGGGTCGCAAGAAGCGTCCGTCGTGCCCGGAACACGCGGGACTTCACCGTCCCGACCGGCACCTTCAGCTCCGCCGACGCTTCGGCGTAACTCATCCCGAACAGCGTCACCATACCGAGCGCCTCGCGGTCCTCGGGTGCGAGCGCACGCATCGCTTCTTCGACCACTACGGTGTCGATCACCCCAGGAGCATGGTCCGGTGCTGCAAGAGGCATGAGATCGACGGGGTCGACTGGAATCGGACGCCTGCGACCGGCCCGTAACATGTCCAGGCAAACGTTACGTGTCACCCGGAACAGCCACGTGGAGAACGCCGCCTGGCCGTCGAATCCGGCTAGCGAGCGGTACACCTTGACGAACACCTCCTGCACGACGTCCTCGGCGGCCTGAGCATCGCCGAAGAACCGCATCGCGTGGCCGTAGACCGCACCGGAGTGCGTCCGGACGAGTGTCTCGAAAGCGGTCA
>CAMTXY010000148.1:0-2529 GCA_947085795.1 uncultured Actinomycetes bacterium
ACCCCGCAACGCTGCGCGTCCGCTGCGCTACATGGACCGCTACGTCACCGTGACGCAGGGCGAGGTGTTCTACGCGACCGAGGCGCTCGCCAAACTCGAGGGCCTCGAGCGCGGTCCGGCCGGCAACACCGCGATCGCCGCAGCGATATCGCTTGCGCGCGAGCTGCCGAGCGAGGCGACCGTGGTCGTGCAGGAGACCGAGTACACGGGTGCGGGCAAGCACCACTGGGCGCAGCTCGCGTTCGCGCGCGCCAACGGCGTCGAGGTGCGCACCGGAGATCCGCGGGAGAGCGTCCCGGGCGCATCGATCGTCATCCCCGAGGTGCCCGAGCAGATCCGGGCCGTCGACGTCGACCTTGCGAGGATGCGTCGCAGCTACGTCCGCAACGCGCTCGCGCACGTGGGTGAAGGCTATATGCTCACTGACGCGGACATCGTCTTTCTTGCCGAGGACACCAACTCCACCCCCGAGGCGGTCGAGGAGATCGTCGCCGGGCTGGCGGCGAGGGAGTGAGGGGGCGATGCCGGTCTCCGCAGCGCTACAGCAGTCGGATCTCGATCGGGGTGTCGATGTCCGCGAACGCGCGGCGGTCTGCGGTCACGAGCGGACAGTCGAGTTCCTCGGCAAGTGCGAGGAAGAGCGCGTCGTAGACGGAGATCTTGTGTTTGAGAGAGAGTATCGACGCCTTTCGCAAAGAATCGGTCGCCGTGTAGTAGAGGTGGAGATGAACGTCGTCGAGGAAGCCGAGGATCTCAAGCACCTTCTCTTCCGGAAGATGCGCGTGGAGCAGGGTATTTGCAATCTCGACGGGCAGGATTGTGGGTGCGGAGAGAATACGAGTGCCGTCGAGGTGGGACTGGAGCAGCGCCTCGGCCTCCTCCAGACCAGCCTCGCCCTCCTTGTAGAACCACTTGTAGGCTACGCATGAATCGACCACGACTTGGATACCCATCATCTCCACCCCTCGGGTGTGTCGCGCTCGCGATCTGCCCGAATCTGTGCGACGAAGTCGAACTCGTAGTCGACCGGCGTGCTAGTGCGGATACGCTTGAAACCATCAATCGCTCGGCGGATGTCTTTGCGGCGACGCTCCTGCTCAGTGAGCTCGCGGACATCGGTCACATACCGCGAACTCGCCTCGGCGATGAACCCGCTTCGAGACATGCCGAGGGTCTCGGCGGCCTCATCGATTTCAGACACAAGATGCTCCGGCAACGACACGTTTACCTTGTACGTAGCCACGGCGACCACTCCCGTCGGATACATCAAACGGATACACCAACAGTGTATCTGTTCACTCCGACATCGTCAAACTCGACCGAGCGTGCCGCGAACGAACGCACCACCACAAAGGAGGCCTGAGATGGTCCGGCCCGACACCTACCAGGAGGCCCGCAAGCAACTCTCGGCGCTTGACGAGGCTCAACTCGAAGCGCGTTTCTGGGAGCTTGCGCGCGAGGTCGTCGAGCCGCTCGTGGAGCTCGCTCGCACGCACACGTCGCCGTCGATCGAGCGCAGCGTACTCATGCGCATGGGCGTGGACTCGCCCACCTGCCAGGCGGTGGTGGCCGAGTGCGAGAAGCGCGGGCTACTCGGCCATGGGGCGGGACATGTGGCGCTCGTGTGCATGCGCGAGTGGGGATGCGACGCTCCCGGCGCGGCCACGCGGCTGGCCGTCGGCGAGGGCTGGGACATCGCCGAGGCCAAGTGGGGTGGGGCGCGATGAGCGACACGCTGCGGCCCGACCCGCCGCTGGACCCGAACACCAAGCTCGACGTCGAGGCGCTCCTCGACGGTCTTGAGTGCTACCGTCCGCGTCGTCGTGGCTGGACGTGGCGCACCCTCGTGCCCGACCATCACATCGGCGAGTTCACCTACCGTGAGACCTCGGTGCCGCTTGCGCGCAGCGTGCCGCTGCCGGCCGCGCACTACTTCGGCGACATCGATCCGCAGCCTGAGTGCGTCATCACCACCGAGATCGCCTCAGGCCGCCCGGAAGACGACATTCGTCGCATGCGCATGGCCGCCTGGCACGGCGCCGACCACATGATGGTGATCCGCACCGCCGGGCAGAGCCACATGGACGGCCTGCTCGAGGGCACGCCGGAGGGCGTGGGCGGCATCGCCATCACCCGCAAGCAACTGCGACTCACGCGCCGCGCGCTCGATCTCATCGAAGACGAGGTCGGCCGCCCCATCAACTTCCACAGCTACGTGAGCGGCGTCGCCGGTCCCGAGATGGCCGTCATGTTCGCCGAGGAAGGCGTCAACGGCGCGCACCAGGATCCGCAGTACAACGTGCTCTACCGCAATATCAACATGTACCGCAGCTTCGTGGACGCCGCGGTCGCCAAGCACATCATGGCCGCCGTGCGCATGCTGCAGATCGACGGTGCGCACAACGCCAACGCCACGGCCGTCAAGGCGTGGAAGGTCATGCCCGAACTGCTCGTCCAGCACGCCATCAACTGCGCGTACTCCGAGGCGGTAGGCATGCAGATCGGAAGAGCACACGTCTGAACTCCAGT
>CAMTXY010000149.1:0-1857 GCA_947085795.1 uncultured Actinomycetes bacterium
ATCCGGACCCTCGGTCTCAGGAATCGACTGGAACCACCCTTCGGACGTCACGAACCGCGCGAACTCTGCAGCGACATGCCCACGCACATCGACGATCCGGAAGTCCTTCCCCTGTCCGGAGCGCATGAACCCCCTCACCACGTTCCCGTTCTCCGCCGGGAACACGGTGCACGTCGAGTACACCACGAAACCGCCGGGACGGACAAGGTCGGCTGAGACCCGTAGCATCATCGCTCCCACAAACGCAAGCGCGTCGATATCCTCGGGTCGCAGACGCCATCGCTTCTCCGGGTGACGGCGCAGCGTTCCCGCTCCCGTGCAGGGCGCATCCACGAACGCGACGTCCACCGGTCCGCCCGTCGCCTCGCTAAGCGCATCGGGATCGGACGCATCAGCGGTCGCCGCCGTCACACCCGGCACGCCGAGAGCACGCATCCGTTCGAGCAGCACGTCCCGTTTGAACCCGTGCACGTCGATTGCGATTATGTCGGCCGGACCGCCCGCACGCAGCGCGGTGGCCTGAAGCAGCGTGGTCTTGGTACCACGTCCAGCCGCGATATCAGCAACGCGCATCCCGGGACCTACCGGCGTCAGCGCCGCGACGGTCTGTGCCGCCGCATCAGCCACGATGGCCCTTCCCTCGGCCAGCGCTAAGGACGCCACAGCAGCAGCCGGCGTCTGACACCGGAAACACCCGGGGGGTCCGAAGCGCCTGGGTTCGGCGCCCGCACGGTGCAGCTCGTCTTCAAGCGCCTCGCAAGCTCCGGCGAACGGGTTGTGCGCGACGTAGAGCGGTGGAGGCGACATACCCGCCCGCATAAGCTGTTCCGCCCCGGTTCTGCCGAGGTCTGCGACGAGACGCTCGGCAAGCCACAGCGGATGTCCGGTAAGACGCGCGAGCGCCGCGAGATCGCTCTCAGGATCGCCGAAGGGGAACGACGCCGCATCCTTGGCAACGCGACGAAGCACGGCGTTGGCGAGACCGGCCGCGCGCGGGGTGACGGTCCGGGCCAGCTCCACGCCCTGATGGACGGCTGCCCGAAAAGGAGTGTCGAGGAAGAGAATCTCGTAGGCGGCGACACGCAGCGCGTCTTTGACCCGCGGCTCCACCATGCCGGGACGCGTCAGATGGCGGTCGAGCAGTTCGTCGAGGGTGCCCGACATCTCGATGGTGCCGTACGCAAGACGTGTCGCCAGCGCGCTCTCGCGAGCGTCGAGCGGGGTGTCAGCGAGAGCCGACGTAAGAGCCTCATGGGCCCACGAATCCTCTGCGCGGACCCTGCTGACGACCTTGAGCGCCAGCCTACGAGCGGGACTCGCACTCACGCCGTCGGCTCCCAACGCTCGTCGCTTCCCGGGCGCGCCCCGCATGCGAACGCGTGACCGTCGACCGGCGCTTTGCCCTCGGCACGGACACGGTCGAGCGCCAGCGTGCCGTCCGAGAACCCGATGAGCAGTTTACCCGCTACGATGTCGACGTGGCCGGCAGACACCCGGTACCCGTCGATGTGCGCCTTGAGCACGTCGACGCGCCGGCCGCACAGGACGAGCTTCGCGCGAGCACTCGGCGAAGACGCCCTTATCCGGCGGTCCGCCTGCCGGACACCGATATCCGGGGACAGCCGGACGTCCTCGTCGGTGACCTTGGCCGCGTACGTAGCGGCAGCATCGTCCTGCGCCACCCACTCGACGGTTCCCGCCTCCATATAGGACAGGGTGTCAAGGAGCGCTTCAGCGCCGAGTTCAGCGAGTGTCGCGGTCAGCGTCTCGACTGTATGGTCCCCGACGGCGATGGTGCGCACGTGGGTGTACGGCCCGGTGTCAAGACCTTCTTCCATCCGCATGATGCTCACGCCG
>CAMTXY010000150.1:0-4829 GCA_947085795.1 uncultured Actinomycetes bacterium
ATCGGGAGACGGACCCTGGCGCTTGTCGCCAGCCACGTGAACTCGATGCCACGCGCGCCTCGCTTCGCATAGCGTCACCGTTCGATCTCGCCAAGCACGTACTGCCGCAAGAACTCCTGGAGGGGCGGGGTCTTGAGCACGTCGCACCTGACGATGTAGTGCTCAGACCCAGATTCCTCGCAGGAACCTAAGAACACCCGCGTCGAGCAGTGTTCCTCGTTCCTCGCTCGTTCCTAGTTCCGCACTTCATCCACGTGCCGACTTCTTCTCCGGCCCGATGAACACCTTGCCGTCCTCCACCCGCGTCTCGTACGTCCGCAACGGACGCGGGTGTCGAACGAATTCGGCCATACTCTTGAGAGCGCCGCCGAAATCGGTCCATCGCACGCAACGCCCGTCCGTCAGGTCGAACTGTGAGCCGTGCCGAGGACATGTCACCACCGTACCCGCAAGCGTGCCCTCGTCGAGGCGGCCGTGCAGGTGCGGACAGAACGCGTCGGTCACTAGCATCTGTCCGCCGACACGAGCCACTAGAACCCTGTGGCCGTCGATCGACACCGACGTCATGTCGCCATCCGCGAGCTCGTCTATGCCCATCACTTCGATGTACTCACCCACTAGTATCGCTCCCCTTGTATCACCCGAGCTCGCGCTTCACGACCTCGATCAACCGTTCCACCACCGCGATCGCCACGCTCTCCTCGGCGGCCTCGGCCATCACGCGCACGAGCGGCTCGGTGCCCGATGCGCGCACGAGCACGCGCCCGGTGTCGCCGAGTTCGCGCTCGGTCGCGTGGATCGCGTCAGCCACCGCAGCGCTCGTCGCGAGCAGCGCCTTATCGCGCACCGTTACATTACGCAGCACCTGGGGATAGCGGCGCATGATCCGTCTGAGTTCTGATAGGGGCATGTCGCGCTCTTTCATGACCGAGGCGAGCTGCAATGCGGTGACGAGCCCATCACCTGTGGTGTTGTGTTCCATGAAGATGATGTGGCCGGACTGCTCGCCGCCCAGTACCGCGCCGCTCGCCTGCATCTGCTCCAGAACGTAGCGGTCCCCCACCTTGGTCTTGATGACGTTGATGCCGTGGTCGCGCATCGCGACCTCGAAGCCCATGTTGCTCATCACCGTGCCGACCACCGTCGCGCCGCGCAGGGCGCCACGAGCGTGCAGGTGCGTCGCGCAAATCGCCATGATGACGTCGCCGTCGACTTCACGACCGGTCTCGTCGACGGCCAGCACGCGGTCGGCGTCTCCGTCATGCGCGATGCCGAGGTCGACGTCGTGAGTCGCCACGAGTTCGCTGAGTGCGGTCAGGTCGGTCGAACCGCACCCGGCGTTGATGTCCATGCCGTCGTAATCGCAGTTGAGCGCGATGACCTTTGCCCCGAGCTCCTTGAGTGCGTCGACGGTCGTGACCGCCGCCGCGCCGTGGCCGCAGTCCACGGCGATCGTCAAGCCCTCGAGGTCGACGTCGATACTGTCGATCGCATGGGCGATATAGCGTCCGGCCGCCCCTTTGACGCGCCGGACGCGGCCGATTGCGGCCCCGGTGGGGCGTTCCCACTCACGCGCGCCATGCGTGAACTCCTCAATCTCGTCCTCAAGGTCGTCGGGCAGCTTGAAGCCGTCGCGGCTGAAGAACTTGATGCCGTTGTACAGAGGTGGGTTGTGCGAGGCGCTGATGACCACGCCACCGTCGGCTTCGAGCCGACGGGTCAGGTACGCCACCGCCGGCGTGGGGATCACTCCGCACACGAGCGCGTCCGCGCCGCCGGAGCAGATGCCGGCCACGAATGCGGACTCAAGCATGTCGCCGCTGCGACGCGTGTCCTTGCCTACGACGATTCGCCCCCGGCCCTTGTCGCCGAGGAAGTGGCCGGCGGCTTCGCCGAGCCTGAATACGATTTCGGGCGTGAGCTCCACGTTCGCAATACCACGCACGCCATCGGTACCGAACAGTCGCGTCATCTGTCGCACAACCCCTCTGCCAGAACGCACGAGACCCGCCGCGAGGGCGGGTCCTGTCGGATTCGTGAACCCCGCGGTTTCCTAGCGTTTGGAGAACTGCGGCCGCTTGCGGGCCTTCTTCAGGCCGTACTTCTTGCGCTCCACCATGCGCGGGTCGCGGCGCAGGTATCCAGCGCGCTTGAGCTCGCCACGATACTCCTCGCCGGCCTCAAGAAGCGCGCGGGCGATGCCGTGACGCAAAGCACCGGCCTGACCGGATAGGCCGCCGCCGTGAATCTTGGCGATGACATCGAAGCGTTCAAGCGTCTCGGTCGCCTTGAAGGGCGTCTGGACGAACGACACGAGCGCCTCGCGCCCGAAGTAGTCAGCGGCGGGCCGACCGTTGACAGTGACGACACCCGTCCCAGGAACCAGCCGGACACGGGCAACCGATGTCTTGCGGCGGCCGGTGCCGCAGTATACAGCTCTGTTCTCAACCATGGACTAACCCTCCAGCGTGATCTGACGCGGCTTCTGGGCGACGTGCGGGTGCTCCGGTCCGGCATAGACCTTGAGCTTCTTGCCCATGGCGCGCCCGAGGGAGTTCTTCGGCAGCATGCCCTTGACCGACCGGCGAATGACGCGGTCGGGATGACGCTCGAGCATGCGCGCGATCGGAATCTCTTTGAGGGCGCCCGGATAACCGCTGTGCCGGTACGCCATCTTGGTCGCCATCTTGTTGCCGGTCAAACGGATCTTCTCGGCATTGACGACCACGACGAAGTCGCCGGTATCCACGTGCGGTGTGTACTGCGGTTTGTTCTTGCCTTTCAGAATCTGAGCGATCCGGCTGGCAAGACGACCCAGCACCATGTCGGTGGCGTCGACGAGCAGCCACTCGCGCTCGACTTCGCCCGGCTTGGCGTGGTAGGTCTTCACTGATCCTCCAACGGTATCTGGTTTCACGTGTTCGAGTGAGGTTTCACGGGGCTCAAACGAACCCTTTGACTATAGCCATCGACCCTGGTCGCGTCAATAACTACGCGTCCGGGCGTATCCATAACAGGTACCTATGTTCTAAGGCAGCACGGAGGGCGAGGCCGGGAGGGCCGTGGCACACACCTTGCTCCGCTGCGGGGAATGATGTCGCTGGATAGGCGAGGTGCGAGTCCAGGATGAACCGGTGCCCGGGTGGAGAACTTCGGAACTTGCATGTCGAGGACGTCACGTGCCCCCGGTGCGGCACGTCGGTGGAACTCTTCTCCGACGAGCAGCGTCGCCGGTGTCCCGCGTGCGGGACGCGCGTGACACGCGTGACGGTGCCGGCCTGCGTGGCTTGGTGCGCCTCGGCGAAGCAGTGCTTGGGCCCCGAACGTTTCGCAGAGGCGCTCGAATCCGGAATCGTCCCCGGCGAAGTGCGGCCCGATCGGGTTCAGGACCGTCCCGACGACGACGCCGATCAGTAGAGATCCACTCACGCTCTCCCGCGTCTGACCCGCGACGCTGTGGCCCCCTACGTCGCCTCCGCCACCGCGATCACGTTGACCGCCGTCACCTTGAGCGGGGCCATCTTCGAGTGAGGATCGAGGGGGGTCGATGCGGTCAATCGGTTGGCCGGAGCCTCCGCGAAGTGGAACGGCACGAAGATCACGCCCGGAGATACGGCTTCCGTCAGCTTGACCCGCATGCGGATGGCGCCGCGACGACTGGCGACCTCCACGAAACCGCCTTCGAGAACACCCAGCGCCTCAGCGTCGTTCGGGTTGAGTTCGGCCAATCCCTCCGGGTAGATGGCATCTATCCCGCTCGAGCGCCGTGTCATGGTTCCCGTGTGGAAGTGCGGTAGCACGCGGCCGGTCGTCATGACGAACGGGAAGTCGGCGCTTGGCTCCTCGGCCGGGGGGATGTACTCCGCGGGCGCGAAGAGGCCTCGACCACGCGGGAAACGCTCGGTGTGCAGTATCGGCGTGCCTGGGTGTCTCTTCGTCGGACACGGCCACTGCAGGCCCCCGCTCTCGAGACGCTTGTGCGAAACGCCTCCGAACTGGGGAACCAGCGACGCGATCTCGGCCATCACGGCGGCAGGAGAGGAGTGCCGGCCCTTGATACCGAACCTGTCGAGCAGGTCAGCGAGTATGCGCCAGTCCGGACGGGCCTCCCTGCGGGGGGGTATCACCTGACGGACGAGCTGGACGCGCCGCTCCGTGTTCGTGAACGTGCCTTCCTTCTCCAACCAGCTGGCCGCCGGGAGCACGACGTCGGCGAGTCGTGCGGTCTCGGTCAGGAAGATATCCTGTACGACCAGGAACTCCAGTGCTTCGAGGGCGCCGACCACATGGGCCTGATGCGCGTCGGCCACAACGGGGTTCTCTCCCATGACATAAAGGGCGCGCAGTGTGCCGTCGTGCGCAGCCTCGAACATCTCCATGAGCGTAAGTCCGGGCCATGCGGGAAGCTCACGGCCCCACGCCGAGGAGAAGCGGTCCTGCGCCTCGGGGTCATCCAAACGCGCGTAACCCGGGAAGATCACCGACAGGCAGCCCATATCGCAGGCACCCTGGACGTTGTTGTGGCCACGTAAGGGATTGACGCCCGTGCCCGGCCGCCCGATGTTGCCGGTGAGCATCGCAAGGTTCGCGATCGCCGCGGCCTGATCGGTTCCTGAAGAGAACTGTGTTATCCCCATCGAGAAGACGACGGCCGCCGCCTTCGCTCGCGCATAGAGACGCGCGGTCTCGCGAATCTCGTCGGCGGTGGCACCGGTTATCTCGGCGACACGCTCCGGGGTGTATGCGGCCACGATGCGTTCGAGCTCGTCGATGTTCTCCGTGCGCCCGTCGATGAACTCGCGGTCCTCGAGGCCCTCGGCCAGGATGAC
>CAMTXY010000151.1:0-3461 GCA_947085795.1 uncultured Actinomycetes bacterium
GGTCTTCTCGTCGATGCCGCGCTTCAGGCGCTTCGGGTTGGTGACGAACAGATCGTCGCCGACCAGTTGCACCTTGTCACCGATCAGGTCGGTGAGCGCCTTCCATCCGGCCCAATCATCCTCCGCCATGCCGTCCTCGATCGAGAAGATCGGGTAACGCCGCTTCAGATCGGCCAGATATTCCGCCATCTCGCCGCTGGAGAGCAATTTGCCCTCGCCCGAGATGTTGTAGATCCCGTCCTTGTAGAATTCCGTCGCCGCGCAATCGAGCGCGACCATCACGTCGTCGCCCGGCTTGTATCCGGCCTTCTCGATCGACGACATGATGAAGTCGAGCGCATCCGTCGTGCTGGCGATGTTCGGCGCGAAGCCGCCCTCGTCGCCGACCGACGTCGCCAACCCCTTGTCGTGCAGGCCCTTCTTCAGCGTGTGGAAGATCTCCGACCCGCAGCGCACCGCATCGAACAGCGTGTCCGCGCCGACCGGCACGATCATGAATTCCTGCAGGTCGACGTTGTTATCGGCGTGCGCGCCGCCGTTGAGGACGTTCATCATCGGGACGGGCAGCGTGTGCGCGTTCATACCGCCGATGTAGCTGTACAGCGTCAGCTCGGTCGACTCCGCCGCTGCCTTGGCGGTGGCCAGCGACACGCCGAGGATGGCGTTGGCGCCGAGCTTCGACTTGTTCTGTGTGCCGTCGAGCGCCAGCAGCGTCCCGTCCACGAGGCGCTGGTCGGTGGCGTCGAGCCCGACGATCTCGGACGCGATGGCCTCGTTGACGTTGCCGACGGCGGCCCGCACGCCCCTGCCGAGGTAGCGCGCCGAATCGCCGTCCCGCAGTTCCACCGCTTCGAACGCGCCGGTCGAGGCGCCACTGGGGACCGCCGCGCGACCGAACGAACCGTCATCGAGCGCGACTTCGACCTCGACGGTCGGGTTGCCGCGCGAATCGAGTATCTCGCGAGCGTACACGTCTACGATGTGACTCATGGCGTGCTCTTCCTTCCTGCTCACATGCGCTGACGGCCGGGCCGTGCGTGTCAGGGAGCGCTAGGCTTCCCGTGTCTCATTCCGCTTCGCTTCCCCCCACAACCGTTCAAGGCCTTCTATGCCGAGGAGATCGAGGCCTGTGCCCTCGCGGTCCGCGGCGACCTCCATGTCGTGCCAGCGGCTCGCGAACTTCGCGCACGCCCCCTTGAGCGCTTCCTCGGCATCGATACCTTGTTTCCGCGCCAGATTGACCACGGTGAACAACAGGTCGCCGATCTCCCCTGCGGCCTCGGGCGAGCCGGGCTCGGTCGCCTTGATCTCGTCGATCTCCTCGTGGACCTTCGACCAGATGTCGTCGACGGTGTCCCACTCGAAGCCCACGCCGACCACTCTGCGCGAGATCTTCTGCGCGAGCAAGAGCGCCGGAAGCGACGCCGCAATGTCTTCGAGCAATCCGCCCTGCTTCTCGCCACGCTTGATCGAGTCCCAGTTCTCCGTCACCTGTTCCGGCGTGTCCGCGAACACCTCGCCGAACACGTGCGGGTGACGGCGGCGTATCTTCTCGGTGATGCGCGCGATGACGTCGTCGATGGTGAACGAGCCGTCCTCGGCCGCGATCCGCGCGTGCAAGACGACCTGCAGCAGCACGTCGCCGAGCTCCTCGGCGAGCATGTCGGGGTCACCGGACTCGATGGCCGCCACCGCTTCGTACGCCTCTTCGATCATGTGACGCCGCAGCGTGAGGTGGTTCTGGGCCTGGTCCCACGGGCAGCCGTCCGAGCCGCGCAGAAGTCCGATGACGCGCACGAACTCGGCGAAGCCGACGGGCGGCGCAAGGCGCCACGGCCCGACGTAGACCGCTGCGTCCTCTTCGACGGGCGCCTCCGGAAGACCGGCGACGGTCGACATCGACAGCGCGAACCCGCCGTCCGGCAGACGTGAGGCGAGCACGACCTCGTGATCGGGCGCGTAGACCTCGGCGAGGCGGTCGGCCACCCGACGCGCGCGCAAACGGTTGCGCACGCCGGTGACGATAAGGTGCGAGGAACGCTGTTCGATGGTGGGCGTGAGCGACCGCGCATCAACGATGTCGAGATCCGCGGTCAGGTCGATGTCAAAGGCCATGAGGATCACCTGGAGCGGCGAGAGGCGCGGGAAGACATCCACACTCGCCTTCGTCCGGGCGAGCAACCCGGAGAGCAGTCCATGGCGGAGAAACGGATAGCCAGCGGTCACGTACGCGACATCGCCATCGGCCACGATCTCCGCGAGGCGCTCGATGACGCGGTCGACTCCGGCGTCGGCGGGCAGACCGATGTCTTGCAGCGAACGGTGTGCGATGCCAGCCGCCGCAAGAAGCTCCTTCAGGGCTCCGTTACCGCCCGACACGATGACATGCGTCACACAACGAAGCCGATCGAGGGTGGCTTGCGGTAGCGGAACAGCGTCATCGAGCCCGATGCCGACTATCGCTATCGAGCCCACAGGCCCCCCTTATCCCCGGTCCGCTCCGGCTACTTCGAGTCACCGTCTCCGGACGGAGCCGGATCCTTCACCGGCATCTGGAGCTCGGTCGCGAGGATCTCTATCACCGCGCTTTCGCGAAGGCCGTTAAGGAAGGTCTGGTACACATCGGCGTTGCGCTCTTGCAGGATGAGCTGCTCGATCTGGTCACGGACCTCGTCGAGCGGCCGCTCGCGCTCCGTGCGCTTATCGGTCAGCTTGATGATATGCCACCCGTACTTGGTCTTGACGAGACCGGAGACCCCGCCGGGCTCAAGCGCGTCAGCGGCCTGCTGGAACTCCGGCAAGTACGGGGTGCTCGGCCAGCCGAGGTCGCCGCCGTCGGCTGCGGTGGCGACGTCTTTGGAGTGCCTCTTGGCAAGCGCGGCGAAGTCCCCCCCGTCTTTGACCTCGGCGAGTACTGACTCGGCGGTCGCTTTGTCCGCCTCGTCAAACAGGATGTGTGAGGCACGGATCGCGGCCTTGTCGGTGAACTGGGTCTTGTTGGACTCGTAGTACTGCTCGATCTCGTCCTCGGTGACCTCGGAGTCCTTGATGAGCTCGGCGAGAAGCCGCTCGTTCACGAGCTGCTTACGCACCTCGCCCTTGAGCTCCTCGATGCTCATGCCCGACTGGGTGAGCGCCTGCTCGAACTGGGCGTCGTCCGGGAACTGGCCCTTCAACTCGTCGATCTTGACCTGCACGTCCTTGTCGCTGACTTTGATGCCCCGTTCCTTGGCCGCCTGACGCACGAGCACGGTATTGATGAGGCCATCGAGCGTCCGCTGTTTGTATTCGAGGAGGCGACCTTCGCCGTCGACTCCGTCGAACATCTGCGGGTACATCTCCTTGAGTTCCGCGATCTGACTGTCGAGCTCGGATTTCTTGATGACCTCACCGTTGACGCGAGCAGCGACATCACTGTCGGAGCACCCGCTCATCCCCAGGACGATGCCGACGACGAGCAC
>CAMTXY010000152.1:0-1641 GCA_947085795.1 uncultured Actinomycetes bacterium
GTCGTCGATCCGCAGCTGCGAGAGATCATGACCACGACGCTGTTGTCGTGCTCCGACATCAGCCCGGACCGCATCGTCTTGGAGATCACCGAACGCGCGGCCATCACCGACTTCGTCACTTTCCGCTCGACCCTCGAGTATCTGCGGGCGCTCGGGTTCCACATCGCGGTCGACGACGTCGGCGCCGGGTACGGCTCGCTCCAGTGCCTCGCGGAGACGTGCCCGGAATGGCTCAAGATCGACATCTCGCTCGTGCGCGGTGTCGACACCGACGAGATGCGCACCCAACTCATCGGGAGTCTTGTCGGTTTCGCCGAGAAGATGAACGTCCGGGTCATCGCCGAAGGGATAGAGACCGTCGAGGAGCTTGCGACGCTCAAACGGCTGGGCGTCGGCTACGGCCAGGGATTCCTGTTCGCGAAACCCTCAGCTCCGTTTCCCGCCGACGAGCAGTTCGCTGCGCTTCGGGACCTATAAGTCGCCGCGATACGCGACGAGGGGATCGGAATGGACCCAGTGCGCTTGACGCAGATGTCGAGCAAGGCCGGTTGAGCTGCTAAGTGGGGTCCGGCGGATCTCGCGGCGGTGCTGAAACGTCTTAACCCCGGTCAGGCCGACGAACTCATCGTGGGTTTCGAGACCATGGATGATGCCGCGGTCTATCTCCTCGGCGAGACGGCGGTTCTGCTAACCGTGGACTTCTTCACGCCGATGGTCGACGATCCGCATGACTTCGGGCGCATCACGGCGGCCAACGCGCTATCCGACATCTACGCGATGGGTGGCCGACCGCTAACCGCGATGAACCTGCTCGCATTCCCGTGTTCGATGGACGCCGAGGTCGTCGCCGCCGTCCTGTGCGGAGGGGCGGAGAAGTGTCGCGAGGCCGGTGCGGTCGTCGTTGGCGGGCACACGATAGATGACAAAGAACCCAAGTACGGCCTGTCGGTCATGGGCGTGGCGGACCCGGACAAAGTGGTTCGCAACATCGGCGCGCTGCCGGGCGATGCGCTCGTGCTCACCAAGCGCATCGGTGTGGGCATCATGAACACCGCGCTCAAGGCCGGGCTCGAGACCGAGGCATCGCTTTCGGATGTGATCAGATCGATGGCGCACCTCAACCGCGCGGCGGCCGAGGCGATGGTCGAGGCCGGCGTGCGCTCGGCCACCGACGTGACGGGCTTCGGGCTGCTCGGTCACGTGCGGGAGATGGCGCTCGGGAGCCGGTGCGCCGCCGAGATCTCGCTGTCTGCCGTGCCGGTGTGGGAGGGGGCGCTTGAGTACTCGCGCGAGTGGATCCGCCCCGGCCGTACGGAAGACGTCATCACCGACCTTGAGGGATCGGTCGAATGGGGATCTGCCGATGACGCGTGGAAGGGCGTGCTCGCGGATCCGCAGACCAGCGGAGGGTTGCTCATGGCGGTCGCTCCCGAGCGACGCGACGCGCTGCTCGCCGCGCTTGAGGCTCGAAACGAGCCCGCCGCGATCGTCGGGCGGATGCTTGCCGGAGCGCCGGGGCGCATCGCTGTCGTGGCGTGAGGCGCGATCCCCGGCGAACTCACCGTTGCGCAGGCGCACCGTCCGCGCAGGCGCACGACGCACCCGTCGGCTCGGGTAGAATAGCGCGCATGGACACACAGA
>CAMTXY010000153.1:0-2911 GCA_947085795.1 uncultured Actinomycetes bacterium
GAGAGCTGCTCGAGCGTGGTGATCGCGTCGCGCATGCCGCCCGCCGCGTGCTTGGCGATGAGCGTGAGTGCACCTTCTGCGACCGCGATGCTCTCCTTATCGCAGATGTGCGCGAGGTGCCCGACGATGTCCTCGACGCCGATGCGGTGGAAGTCGAACCGCTGACAGCGCGAGTGGATCGTCTCGGGAACCTTGTGCGGGTGCGTGGTGCACAGCACAAACACCGTGTGCTGCGGGGGCTCCTCGATGCTCTTGAGCAGCGCGTTGAACGAGTGGTTCGAGAGCATGTGGACTTCGTCGATGATGTAGACCTTCCACGTCCCTCGGGTCGGCGCGTAGGCAAGGCGGCTGATGATCTCCTCGCGCACGTTGTCGACCTGGGTGCGTGACGCCGCATCGAGCTCGTAGACGTCCGGGTGACGCCCTTCGGCGATGTCGATGCAGTCCTGGCACGTCACGTCAGGATCCGGTGACGGACCCTTCACGCAGTTGAGCGCCTTGGCCAGGATCCGAGCGGTGGTGGTCTTGCCGGTCCCGCGCGGGCCGGTGAACAGATAGGCGTGAGCGACCGTGTCGTCGGCCACGGCGTTGCGCAGGGTCTGCGTCACATGGCGTTGCCCGACGATATCGTCGAAGCTCTGGGGGCGATAAGTACGGTAGAGGGACTGGTGAGCCACGTGGCACCTTCCGCAGACGTAGTCGCTCGCCACTGCAGTATAGCGGCTCCCTGCGACACCGGCCGCCAGGACACCACAATGCCCCCGAGTGGATCCCGGACACCCGGTAGAGGCCGCTTATGGCTGCTTCCTTCCGGATCTGACCAGGTTCACGACGTGCCGCCATCCGAGACCCGCTCGAGGGCATCGCGGAGATGACAGTATAGCGCGAGCGCGTTCCAGGCCACAGCAGCAGTTCGCGATCGGCATCGCAGCATCGCTAGACTCCGTCGCCAGCGGGAACACACTTCTACACAGGCGCTCACGCGACGGAGCGCCCCACCGCGACTCCACGCAGCGTCGCGCACCCGAGGCTAGGAGGCCGACATGACCGACACCCTCGATCGCGAAACACTCGCCGAGCTCGCCCGCCACCAGGCGTGGCCCGCGATCTCGATTCACCTGACCACCCACCGCGCCGGACCCGACGTGCAGCAAGACCCCATCCGCTTCAAGAACCTCGTCAAGACCGCCGAGGAGTCCCTGCGCAACGCCGGAGTGCGCTCGCCGGAGATCGACGCGCTTCTGCGGCCCGCACGCGATCTCCTCGGCGATACGGCGTTCTGGCGCGAGGGTGCCGAGGGGCTGGCTGTGTTCCTCGGCGAAGACGCTTCGCGTGTGTTCCGGCTCGACGTCGAGTTGCCCGAGACTGTCACGGTCAGCGAACGGTTCTCGATCCGGCCCGTGCTGCCGGCGCTCGACACGGGCGAGCGTTTCTTCGTGCTGGCGCTCAGCAAAAAGCGCGTGCGACTGTTCGAAGGAACTCGCACGGAGGTCCGCGAGCTCGATCTGGCCGGCGTGCCCGCGAGTCTTGCTGACGCGCTCAAGTACGACGACTACGAACGACAGGTGCAGTTCCACTCCGGCACGCCGACGGGCGGTGGGCCGGGCAGGCGGGCGGCGATGTTCCACGGGCACGGGGGAATCCCCGATGTCGAGAAATCGAACCTGTCGCGCTATTTCCGCATGATCGACCGCGGTCTGCGCGCGTTCCTGCGTGACGACCATGCTCCGCTGCTGCTCGCGGGGGTCGATTACCTCATCCCTATCTATCGCGAAATGAACTCCTATCCGCACCTCGTCGACGTGTCGATGACCGGCAACCCCGACGAGACCTCGGCAGCCGAATTGCACATCGAGGCCCGCAGGCTGCTCGAACCCCATTTTCGCGTCGGGCTCGAACGCGATCTGGCGAGCTTCGGGGAGCTCGCGGGGACCGGCATCGTCTCCGACGACCTCGCCGAGATCGTGTCCGCCGCACACGAAGGCCGGGTCAAGGTGTTGTTCGTTTCGCAGGCTTTGGCGGCTTACGGCTCCTTCGACCCGGCAAGCGCCCGCGTGGACATCAACGACGAGCCGCTACCGGGCGACTGGGATCTGACCGACCTCGCCGCTGCCGAAACGCTGCTGCACGGAGGCACCATCCACGCCATCGACGCCATCGACGCCGAGAAGACCGCCGGTGCTGCGGCGATCTTCCGGTACTAAAGACGCCGGTCGCGACGAACGCGTGTCGGCTGTAGGTCTGACGGTCCCCGATGCTGCGAGCCGCAGTCGGCCTGTGGATCACGAGCCGGGCGCTGCCGGCGCTCCTGTGACAGGATCGCGGGCGACACGCTCCCGGCCGATCGTCGTCTCGATGCGCTCCAGGATCTCCTCGACTCTTTGGAGGTGCACCTGGATGTCCTGGATCTCGCATTCCGCCTTCACGTTCGTGTCGAAGTCGGCCTGAGCCTGGTAGCGGTCACGTTCGGCCTGACGGTTCTGACTCATCATCAGGATGGGCGCTGCGTACGCGGCCTGGACCGAGAACATCAGGTTCAGCAGGATGAACGGGTAAGGATCCCATCCACGGATCCAGGCCGTGACGTTCAGGAGGATCCACGCGCCGACCAACACGGTTTGGCCGATGATGAACGGCCACGAACCCAACACGCGCGCGGTTCCGTCCGCCACGCGCTGACCGGCAGTACGCTCCTCGTAATGCCGCTGGTGCCACGTCCGCGTCTTCCGAGTTGACATCCCTGACGGCCTTTCGCTCGATGCATGGCGCACGACCCCGCACGCCGCGCACTTCTCAGTCTACGACAAGCTCCCGCGCGTCGGGTCGCGTCGGTCCTCGCTGGGGCGTCGGCTGGATGTTCGGCTTCAACATCAGCGGTATCCCGGCGATCCTCATGAAGCGCCTGACGTAC
>CAMTXY010000154.1:0-1095 GCA_947085795.1 uncultured Actinomycetes bacterium
ATGCCTTCGGCGGCGCGGGGTCCGCGCTCAGGAACCTGGCGCTCCCCGGATCGTAATACCTGGTCGGCAGGTAGTAGAGCCCGGTCGCCGCGTCGTGGTAGTAGGCGCGGTAGCGAAGCGGGTTGCGTGCGGC
Source organism: uncultured Actinomycetes bacterium (assembly GCA_947085795.1). Lineage (GTDB taxonomy): Bacteria > Actinomycetota > Coriobacteriia > Anaerosomatales > UBA912 > CAMTXY01. The sequence goes on from CAMTXY010000154.1 coordinate 134, forward strand.
CAGCGCGGGGTCGGCGCCTCCCGCGTGCGTCACGCGCCCGAAGGCGTCGGTGTGGTAGCCGTAGGTGGCCGCGGCCTGGCCAGGCGTCTATGAACAAGGGTCTGACGACGGCATTCTTCTCAGCGGATAGGGCCACACAGGTTCCCACAGTCCCGACTGAGGTTCCTCCGGTTGTACGCCGAAGAAGACCTTGGCCCAGAAGCGCGTAAAGACTCGCGCGAACCGCTGCGTGAACAAGATCAAGCTCGACATGACTACGACGAAGACCAGTATGGGTTCGAGCGGAGCCCTATCGAAGAATGACTGGATGCTGAAGCTGACGATCGCGTAAACGACCGTGTAGTTCCCTGCCCAGCGATACTCCTCTGCCCAGCGCGCCGCAACCTGCGCCATCCTCCCACAATTGCGACCCCACCGTCTCAGCAGCACGAGGCGCACCGCTCCGGGTCCCCAAAACATGACAACAAACAGCAAGAGCAGAATCGCCCAGGCCGTGTCAGCCGATATCACTCCGGCCATGCGTAGTACCCCCTGTAGTCGACCCTGAATCCATCACGCGCCACAAAAGTCACCACGTAATGTACGGACATTGCCTGGCCAAGGCCAATCGGAGCGACACCGACCCAACCCCAGAGAAAATCCCCGAAGGTCTTGTTTCCCTCCCGCCACTCAGGATACGCGAACCCCGCGAGGACTGCGCTGGAAACGCTTCCCACATACGGAAACATCCCGATGATCTCGCCGGTGAGTTCGAGCGAGGCCCGCCTGTTGCCGGTTGTCGAAGCGAAAGTCGGCCTGAATTCAAGATTGAGCCTCCCGTACGGCGTTCCGTCCCCCTGAGTCGCCCGCTGCGCCAGAGCGGACTCCCTCGCGGCTGCGGAAGCCCGGGCCGCAGCCGCGCTCGCCGCCCTCGCCGCCGCGCTCGCCCGGGCCGCCGCCGCGTTCGCCGCCCTCGACACGTC
>CAMTXY010000155.1:0-2420 GCA_947085795.1 uncultured Actinomycetes bacterium
CACGTGTACAAGGCCGATGTGTGGAAGACCTCCGGCCACTGGGACAACTACCGGGAGCACATGTACTTCTTCCAGGTCGATGAGGGGGATGGCCGGGTCAACGACTACGGCATCAAGCCGATGAACTGCCCCGGCCACATCATGATCTTCAAGAACGAGATCCGTTCCTATCGCGACCTTCCAATGCGCCTGTTCGAGTTCGGGACGGTCTATCGCCACGAACTCTCGGGCGTGATGCACGGCCTCATGCGCGCACGCGGGTTCACGCAGGACGATGCGCACATCTTCTGCACGCCCGAACAGGTTCACGACGAAGTCATCCGCATGCTCGACCTGGTCGATCACGTCAACGGCGTGTTCGGTTTCGAATACACCGCCGAGGTCGCCACGCGCCCGGCGAAATCCATCGGTTCCGAGGAGATGTGGGAGGTCGCCACGAAGGGACTCATGGGCGCACTCGACGAGCGGGGCATGGAGTACGGGATCAACGAAGGCGACGGAGCCTTCTACGGACCGAAGATCGACATCAAACTGCGCGATGCCATCGGCCGCACGTGGCAGACTGCGACGATCCAGGTCGACTTCAACCTACCCGAGCGGTTCGACATGACGTATCGCACCGCCGAGAACGCCGAGGCGCGCCCGTTCACGCTGCACCGCACGATCCTCGGCAGTATGGAGCGGTTCCTCGGCATCCTGATCGAGCACTACGCGGGCGCGTTCCCGGTGTGGCTCGCCCCGGTTCAGGCGGTCATCGTCCCGATCGCGGATCGGCATCTGGAGCACTGCGAGTCGGTCAAGGCGCGTCTTGAGGCGGCCGGCGTGCGTGTCGAGGTCTACAGCGAGAACGAGCCGATGCGCGTCAAGATCGCCAAGGCGCAGCAGCAGAAGGTGCCGTTCATGCTCGTCGTCGGCGACAAAGAGGTCGAGGCCGATGCCGTCGCGGTGCGCGATCGCACTCAAGGCGACATCGGGGCGATGAGCCTCGAGGAGTTCGCCGGCGGGATCTCGGCCGGGCTTCCGTAGCGCCATAGGGTTGAACCGGGCGGCGCGCGAGTAGCGTGCAACGTCGGCAGCAGCACGGCTCAAGTACTACCGAAAAGTTGTAGCGACAACGTAAGCGTAGTATATTGTGCGTATGGTTCGTCCACTAGACATAGGATTCGGACTCGTGGCTGCTCGTCGCGAGCGACGCATATCGCAGCGCCAGTTGGGCGAGCATGTCGGGGTCGTGCAGCAACAGATCGCACGATGGGAAGCCAATCGTTATCGTACCGCCACTCTCGATCGCGTTGACGCAGTGGCACGTGTGCTCGGATATGACATGGAAACGATCGAGGTCGACGCGTCGCTGTGTGCTGCAGAAGCGCGAGCCGTCTACCGCGCTCCGGCCGACAGCACCATTCGCGTCACGCCCGTTCGCGATCTTGGTGAGATCGCGAATCGCGTTCGCTCGCGCGCCGACGTGTTTCGAGATCACTTCGGGGTATCTCGCGTTGGGATCTTTGGCTCGTTCGCTCGTGGACTCCAGAGTGACTCAAGCGACGTTGACGTGCTCGTGGACATGCTCGATCCGGGTGGGCTGCTCTTCATCGAGGCAGCGGAGTTCATGGAGGACCTCCTTGGCAGAAGAGTCGACTTCTTGAGGCCGGAAGGGCTTTCAGATCAGCTGAGAGAACGCGTGATTGAGAGCGTGGTGTATGTCTGGGCAGCGTAGTGGGCGCTTGTTGCTCAATGACACCATCGAGGCTGCGGAACGACTCGTGGAATTGCGCGGGAGGGGCACCGTACATCCGCTGGGAAGCGACCGGACTCGCGGCGAAGGGGTGCTGTTCAACATCATCGTCATGGGGGAGGCGGTCAAGCGGCTTCCCCCCGAGATCGTCGAGCGGTTCGATGACGTGCCCTGGAAGCAGTTGGCTCGAACCCGCAATCGGATCATCCATCACTACGAGGGCGTGGACTGGGCTGTCGTGGAGAGCATCATCGACGTGAATCTGCCCACGTTGATTCCGCGTCTTCGGGAGATTCGCGACACACTCGAGGCGTTGTAGCTCACGGATCAGCTCGACACCTGGTGACGCGGTCTCGTCTCGTCAATTCAGGTCTCGTCGATAAGCGTCCGTCTGTTGGACAGCGCGTCCGCCTGACGCTATACTCGCGACTCGAACTGCATATGGCTCATCAAAGCGGGACCCCCTCTCACATGTGTGAGCGTGTGTGGTCCCCACCTTGCGGCACCGATTCGGTGGCTGTCTGGTCGATACGAAGCCGGGATTACCCGTCGGGATTGCGACGGGGTTTCCTCGGCACGATGTCGTCCCGTCGGTCGCCCGCCGCGGGACTTTTTTCGTTCGACGGAGCGGCCCCGATGAGTCACCGGGATCGCGACAGACGGAGGTGAACGGCCAGATCGGAAG
>CAMTXY010000156.1:0-3482 GCA_947085795.1 uncultured Actinomycetes bacterium
CACGACGCTCTTCCGATCTCTACCTCTTGCCCTTCTTGTCGCCCGCGTGGCCGCGGAACGTGCGGGTCGGCGAGAACTCGCCGAGCTTATGGCCGACCATCGACTCGGTGACGTACACGGGGACGTGCTTGCGCCCGTCATGCACGGCGATCGTGTGCCCGACCATCTCCGGGAAGATCGTCGATGCGCGCGACCAGGTCTTGACGACCCGCTTCTCGCCGGCCTCGTTCATCTGCTGGATTCGCGCGAGCAGACGCGGCTGGACGAAAGGTCCCTTCTTCAGACTCCTGCTCATGGTGTGCTCTCAGCTCCCTTGCCCTCGCCGCTACTTCTTGCGACGGCGGATGATCAGGCGGTCAGATGCTTTGCCCTTCTTGCGCGTGCGGTGACCCTTAGTGGGCACGCCCCACGGTGAGACCGGGTGACGGCCTGCGGTCTTGTTCTTGCCTTCTCCACCACCGTGCGGGTGGTCGACGGGGTTCATCGCCGTACCGCGGACGGTCGGGCGGATACCCTTCCAGCGGGCGCGGCCGGCCTTGCCGATGGTGATGTTGCCGTGATCGGAGTTGCCGACCTCGCCGACGGTCGCACGACAAGTCACGAGCACGCGGCGCATTTCGCTTGATGGCATGCGGAGGATGGCGTAGTCACCCTCTTTGCCCATCAGTTGGATCGAGGTGCCAGCCGAACGGGCCATCGCGGCGCCCTTGCCCGGCTGGAGTTCGACCGCGTGAACGACGGTACCGGTCGGGATGTCTTTGATCTGCAGGGCGTTGCCGGGTTTGATGTCGGCATCGGGGCCGCTCATGACCGTCGCGCCGACCTGGAGACCCTTCGGCGCCAGGATGTAGCGCTTCTCGCCGTCGGCGTAGTGCAGCAGGGCGATGCGCGCCGACCGGTTGGGGTCGTACTCGATGGAAGCGACCTTCGCGGGAACACCGTCCTTGTTGCGCTTGAAGTCGATCCGGCGGTAGCGGCGCTTATGCCCGCCACCCTGATGCCGGGTCGTGATGCGTCCATGGTTGTTGCGGCCGCCAGTCTTGTGTAGCGGCTCGAGCAGCGACTTCTCGGGTTCGGTCTTCGTGATCTCGGCGAAGTCCGAGACCGACTGGAACCGGCGACCCGGTGAGGTCGGTTTGTACTTCTTGAGTCCCATTCTTGCTCCTTCCGGTCCGATGGCCAACGCCACTCGGGACGAGCGGGCCCGCGAGCCCGCATCAGCGGCGTCGACGCCGGACTACCACGGTGCCGGGCGGCTCCATTTCTCGCCCGGTCGACCCCTACGCGAAACGTTCCGCATGCTTAGCGCGCTTCGAAGAACTCGATCGAATTGCCCTCTTTGAGGGTGACGATCGCCTTCTTCCACGAACGGGTGAGCCCCTTGCGAGTCCTCAGACGGCGGGGTTTACCCGAGACGTTCATCGTGTTCACGTCCGTCACCGTGACACCGAAGATCTCAGTGATCGCAGAGGCGATCTGCGGCTTGGAGGCCGTCTTGGCCACCTCGAACGTGTAGCGGTTCTGCTCGATCATCTCGAACGACTTCTCCGAGACGATCGGGCGGATGATGATATCGCGGGCGTCTGCCATTACACCAGCACCCCCTCAAGCCAATTCAGCGCCGGCTTGGTGATGAGCACGGCGTTGTTGTTCACCAGGTCATACGTGTTGGCCTCGGCCGCGGTGATGACGCAGACCTTGGGGATGTTGCGGAACGAGCGCACGGCGTTCGCGTCGTCGTTGGCCACGACCACCGTGACCCGGCCTTCGATGCCGAGGTTTCGCAGGATTTCAGCGGCATTCTTGGTCGAAGGCGCGTCGAGACCGAGGGTCTCGACCACATGCATGACGCCCTCGGCGGTCTTCGCGGACAGCGCACTGCGCATGGCCAGCTTGACGACCTTGTTCGGTACCTTGAACGCGTGGCTGCGCGGGGTCGGGCCGAAAACCACACCGCCGCCCTTCCACTGGGGAGCCCGGATGGTTCCCTGGCGGGCGCGGCCGGTGCCCTTCTGGCGCCACGGCTTGCGGCCACCGCCGGAGACCTCGCTGCGACCCTTCGTGCTGTGGCTACCGGCACGGCGGGCGGCCAGCTGGCTACGGACCACCTGGTGCATGGCGAAGGTGTGCGGCTCGATGGCGAACACGCCGTCCGCAACGTCAGCGACCCCCACCTTCTTGCCCGCAGTGTCTTTGATGTCTATCGTTGCCATCTTCCTCGTACTCCTCGTGTATGCGTCGGCGTCTGACTGGACCGTCGTCCGCTCACGCCGTGCGGATGGTCAGCAGCGCGCCTTTCGCGCCAGGAACCGCGCCTCTGACGATGAGCAGGTTCTGCTCGGTGTCGACGCGCACGATCTCCAGGTTGCGGACGGTGACCGTCTCGTTGCCCATCTGTCCGGCCATCTTCGTGCCCTTGAGCACGCGCGCAGGCGTCGCACACATGCCGATGGAGCCGGGCTGACGGTGGAAGTGTGAGCCGTGCCCGCCGGGGCCTCCGTGAAAGTTATGGCGCTTGATGACACCGGCGAAACCCTTACCCTTGCTCGTACCGGTCACGTGCACGCGCTGTCCAGCATCGAACATCTCGACCGTCCAGACGTCCCCTGTCTTGGCCGGATCTCCCTCGCCGAGATGTACCTCTGCGAGGTGACGCTTCGGTTCGACGCCGGCCTTGTCGAAGTGTCCCTTCATCGGCTTGTTGACCCGCGATTCCTTGATGTACCCGAACGCGATCTGCACCGCGGAATAGCCGTCGTTCTTGACGGTCTTGATCTGGCTGACCACACACGGGCCCGCCTCGATGACGGTCACGGGAACGAGATTGTCGTCCTCGCTCCAAACCTGGGTCATGCCCAGTTTCCGCCCCAATATCATCGTTACCACGTGCGACTCCACTTCTACGGGCGGTCTTGGGCGCGCCGCGCCGCACCATGTGTGCGGCGACTCCCAGCGGACCGCTTCCATCACGCCGGAGAGGATCCCGGCGAACGAACACGCTTAGAGCTTGATCTCGATGTCCACGCCAGCCGGAAGGTCGAGCCGCATGAGCGAATCGACCGTCTTGGGGGTCGGATCGAGGATGTCGATCAACCGCTTATGGGTCTTCATCTCGAAGTGCTCGCGGCTGTCCTTGTTCACATGCGGCGAACGAATCACGCAATACAAGTTGCGCTCCGTCGGCAGCGGTATGGGGCCGGAGACCTTCGCTCCTGTCTTCTGGGCCGTGTCCACGATCATCTTCGTCGACTGATCGACGATCTCGTGATCGTAGCCCTTCAGCCGGATTCTGATCTTCTGGTTCGCCAACTCTCTACCCTCCGTCATAAAAACGAGACCGGTTGCCCCGGTGGCTACTTGAGGATCTTGGTCACTCGACCCGAACCCACGGTGCGTCCGCCCTCGCGGATGGCGAAGCGCAGGCCCTCTTCCATCGCGATCGGGGCGATGAGCTCGCCGCGCAGCTCGACGTTGTCGCCGGG
>CAMTXY010000157.1:0-2449 GCA_947085795.1 uncultured Actinomycetes bacterium
CATGAACGCATGCCTACAGGCGAACCGGCCAGATCTGGCGGGCGGTGGCCCCGTGTGGCGCGAAGCGCTCGTGTCGCGCATTCGCGAAGCGCCATGGGATCACGTCCTTTCGGACGCTCAGCGCTTCCTGGAGCGACCTGAGGACGCGTGGATGCTTGAGAGAGAAACCGTTCTGTCGGGGTTTGAGCAGCGCGGATGGGCTAGCCGGGGAGACGTATGACGTCGGGCGGCCGCGCGCGACGCGGCTGCCGGCCGTAGTACTGCCACAACACGAGGATGTTCTCGAACAGCCTCTCATCCGATAGGTTGATCTCATTTGACACGTCGAGTCCTGCCGCCCGCAATGACTCGTTCCAACTGCCGAAGCGGCGATCGACCGTGCGCATGTCATACCGACCGCGGGCAGAATACTGCGCTTCGGTGACGGTGGAGGAGCTGACCTCCTTGGCGACCCGCCGCAAATCGTCAAGCAGATCGACGTCACGGACACGTGCGCCCTGGACCCTGGAGAGCTCGAAACGTTCCACCGACACCCCGCTCACTTCTTCTGGCAACGTTGTTCGGCTTCAGCAGCGGCGCGCCCACGTTCCCTCGCATCCGAGTTTACCGTACACGGCGCGCCGTCTGTGTGGATGCCCGGGTTAGCCACGCGCAGGATCGTCCGGCTCCTCAGGAAGTTGGCGAGAGTACCATACAGCGACGATCCAGACTGTGTCGCCGACCACTCTGTGGAAGAACCGGTACGGGGGAACGGGAAGCTCTCGATGCGGGAGTTCCGGGAACTCGGGAATCTCGTGACCCGAGTGCGGCTGCTCGCGGAGCAGTGCGATGACCGCCTCCGCGCGCCGCTCGCTGGACGCTCGCCGCTCCCGCGGGGCTCTTGGCGCGGATGAAGCGCAGAGCCTCAAGATACTGCTGATCTGCTTGGGGCGTGAAGCGCACCCGCATCGGACTACTCTTCCGCCAGGAGTGCGCGGGCTTCAGCCATCACGTCGTCAGCGTCTCGCCCGAGCCCTGCGGCGATCTCCGCGTCGCCGCGCGCCAAGATCCGCAGGATCTCGTTCTCATGCTGGGTGCGCTCGTAGGCGTCCGCGCTCACCAGAACCGCCGAAGCGCGTCCACGCTGCGTGATGACGACGGGTTCGTCCGACGCGATGACACGTTTGATGATGCCGGCGGTGTCCTGGCGAAGGTCCGAGATGGGAATGATGGATGGTAGGCTGCTCATTGGATGCACCTCCTAAGGTACAACCAATGATACCACGACTAGCGCTGTGGCTAACGTAATCGGCATCAGCGGCAAGCGTAGCGCAGCCCGCTGGATGCCGTTGTCAGGTAAGCGCGGCAAGCTCCGCGCTAAGCTTCTTGCCCAATCACCTCCGGGGCCGCTGCGGAGTTGCGCGGTGCCTTGGCGGCCCGTTGAACACGTTTCAACTGCTTGTCCACATGGTCACCCTGCGCATCGTCGCGGATCACACAGCCGACAAGGATCTCAGCCAACTCATCGAGGGCTACCCGGTTGCCGGAATCCGTCTTGATCTCTGCACGCAGCTTTGTCAACACAGATTCGCTCAGCATCAACTTCGCGATGTTGTTGGAGGAAAGGGCGCGTTTGCGCTGGTAGAAGACCTCAAGCTCGTCCTTGCGCTGCGCCTCGGGAGTCAGGAGGTAGAGCAGGTCCACCTTGTCCTTGGGCTTCATCTCTTCATCGAGCAAGCTGACCTCAAACACCACCTCATGCTCCACCGGCTTGTTGAACAACACGCGGTACAGCCGCCATTCAGCGCCGTTGGTCAGAATGACCCATTCGACACCTTCGCTCGCGGCATAAGACACAGCTTGATACAGGTGGTTGTCGTTGAGCTTCGAAGAGATGGCCTTCACTTCGATGATGACGAAATGCTTGCCGTCACGCCGAATCACGAAGTCTGCGAAGCTGCCCTTGATCCGGTACTCGCCGGTTAGGTTGTCGAAAGCATCCCAGCCGAGTGCGTCACTGACGATAGAAGAGACGATCATCCGCGTGTCGCTCTCCTTTGCGCCGTTGGCCCGCGCCTTCTGAGCAACACTCTTGTATTTGCGAAGGCCTTTGGCCACACGCTCGCGCGCCTTGTCCTGATACACCGCCATATGAGTCCCCCTCCGAACAACCGGTACTGCTCCTGAGTGTAGCCCAAGCTGTTGAGACACGGCTATGCGCGCCTACCTAGTCACTATGAGATGGCCGGCCCGATCCGGTGTATACGTGGATCGTCCCCGAGGAATCAGCCCCGGGGCGCCGACAAACGGAGGGACCGGCCATGAACGAGCGTACTCACGTCGGACTCGACGTGCACAAGGACACCATCGCGGTGGCGGTGCTTCGCCCCGGCAGCACGGAGGTCGACCAGCGGGTGATCCCCGACACGCCTGAGGCGATCAGGCGGCTGCTCGCCCGTCACGACCCGCA
>CAMTXY010000158.1:0-8353 GCA_947085795.1 uncultured Actinomycetes bacterium
GACGAGCAGTGCGGGATCGTGATCCCGCCGGAGGACCCACTCGCGATCGCCCGCGCGGTACGAACGCTGGCAGAAGACCCCGAGAGCGCTCGCGCGATGGGCGAGCAGGGCCGCCGGGCAGTCGAACGCGAGCACTCGTGGGCGAAGCGGGCCGAGCAGACGGCGGGCATCCTGCTCCGGGTAGCCAGATGAGCGGCACGGCCTCCATGGCTGAAATCCGGCCCACCATCCTTTACTGCGTCACGGTCCCGCTGAGTGCATGGACGCTCCTGCGCGGGCAGCTTGCGTACTTCGCACAACAGGGTTTCGACGTGCATCTGGCGTGCGCACCCGGATCTGTGCTCGCGGACATCGCGATGCGGGAGGGCGTGACCGTGCACGAAGTGCCGATGAACCGCCAGGCGTCGCCTCTGAGTGACGTTCGTTCGCTCTTCGCCATGATGTCGGTGATGCGCCGGGTCCGTCCGGACGTGGTCAACGCCGGGACTCCGAAGGCGGGGTTCGTAGGAATGCTGGCGGCGTGGCTCGCAGGCGTGCGCGCCCGCGTCTACGTCCTGCGGGGACTTCGCCTCGAGACCTCCAGTGGCGCGGCGCGCACCATGCTCACACTCACGGAGAAGATCGCGTGCCTGTGTGCGCACTCCGTCGTCTGCGTGAGCCACAGCCTGCGTGATCAAGCCGTAGAGACCGGGCTCGTGCCCCGGAACAAGACGCTCGTGATCGGCTCGGGAAGCAGCAATGGCGTGGAGATCGGTCGTTTCGAACCCGATCAGCAGATGCTCGCCGAGGTCGCACGTTTGCGCGCGGCCCACGGTCTTCCCTCCGACTCTCCCACCGTCGGTTTCATCGGCCGACTCACCCGGGACAAGGGTATCGTCGAACTCGCCACGGCGTTCGAACGTCTGTACGACGAGAATCCGTCACGACGGCTGTTGCTCGTAGGCGACACAGAGGTTGGCGACCCGCTTCCCGAACCTACGCGCAAGGTCCTGCACGACCACCCGGGCGTGGTGCTCACCGGGTTCGTCCCGGAGACGGCCCCCTACTATCAACTCATGGATGTGCTTTGTCTGCCGTCGCACCGCGAGGGTTTCCCGAACACCCCGCTCGAGGCGGCCGCAGCCGGATGCCCGACGGTCACGACCGATGCGACCGGCGCGCGCGACTCGGTGGAGGATGGCTCGACCGGTCTCGTCGTTTCATGTGGCGACGTAGACGCGCTGACCGACGCGCTTCGCCACATGCTCTCCAACCCGGAAGCGACGCGCATGATGGGGCTGCAGGCGCGGCGTCGCGTCGCCGAGGAGTTCGCCCCCGAGCGGGTATGGGAGGGGCTTGACAGCGTCTACCGGGGGCTGCTGAACAGGTGAGGCCTCCCTTGTTCCTCTGCTATAGTGACTCACGGTCTGCACCGCGTCTTACCAGGAGTGCCACCGATGTCTGAGGACCGTCTCGCACTCGCTATCAACGGCGGGAAGCCCGTGCGCGACACACCCCTGCCCCCTTGGCCATTCTTCGACGGCGACGATGCCTACGCCGTCTCGCGCGTGCTGCGCTCCGGACGCGTGAACTACTGGACGGGCACTGAAGGGGTCGATTTCGAGCGCGAGTTCGCCGCCGCGCATGGCGTCCCCCATGCCATCGCCCTGGCTAACGGGACCGTCTCCCTTGAGGCTGCTCTCGCAGCACTGGGGGTCGGCAACGGTGACGAAGTCATCGTGCCCCCACGCACCTTCATCGCCACCGCCAGCCCCGCGGTCATGCGGGGAGCCGTGCCGGTGATGGCGGATGTCGACCGGGTGAGCCAGAATATCACCGCGGACACGATTCGTGCCACGCTTACCGACCGCACGCGCGCGGTCATCGTGGTGCATCTCAGCGGGTGGCCTTGCGACATGGATGCGATCCTCGAGGTGACCGAAGCCGCAGGCGTCCCGGTCATCGAGGACTGTGCTCAAGCGCTTGGAGCGACTTACAAGGGCCGCCCGATAGGCACCATGGGCGCCTTCGGGTCGTTCTCCTTCTGCCAGGACAAGATCATGACCACCGGAGGTGAGGGCGGAATGCTCATCACCTCCGACCCTGAGCTCTGGGAGCGTGCCTGGTCGCTCAAGGACCACGGCAAGTCCTATCCCAAGACGCGGGGGACAAGACCGGGAGACAGCATCGCTTTTCGCTGGGTCCACGACACCTTCGGCACCAACTGGCGTATGACCGAGATGCAGGCGGTACTCGGACGAAGGGGCATGGCGCACCTCCCGGTGTGGGCCGAGCGTCGACGGCGCTCGGCGGCAATCCTCGACGAGGCCCTTGCGGGGCTCGAGGCTTTTCGCGTGACGATTCCTGGAGAGGGCTTCAATCACGCCTACTACAAGTACTACGCATTCGTCCGGCCCGAGCGGCTGCGTGCAGGCTGGGATCGGGACCGCATCGCTGCGGCAGTGGTTGCCGAGGGCATACCGTGCTTCACGGGAACGTGTCCCGAGATCTACCGCGAGCGGGCATTCCGGGATGCGGGACTTTCGCCGGCGAAACGACTCCCGGTCGCGCGTGAACTCGGAGAAACCTCACTGATGCTCCTCGTACACCCCACACTCGAAGACGAAGACATGCACGACACGGCCGAGGCGGTACGCAAGGTGATGGCAGTGGCGACGAGATGACATCCAGGATCCCGAGGCGCGGTCGCGCGCGCGGCACTCGACGCCTGAGCTTCGTCCAGACGGCGACCTTCGTCGTCCTAGACATCATCATCGTGTGGGTCTCCACGCTTCTTGCCTACTGGGCCCGGTTCGGCGGCTCGGTCACGCCCGAGTTTCTCGGCAACGTGAGCGTGGTGGCACTGGCCGCAAGCGTGGTCTTCCCGATCATCTTCTACCTGCTGCGTCTCTACCATCACGTGTGGCGCTACGTCGGGGTCGACATGATCGTGAAGCTGGCCCTCGGCGTCGCCATTGGCCTGGCCTCGCTCTCCGTCGGCGTCCTCTTGATCGCACAGCCCGGCGAGCTGCGCCCTGTGCCACTCGGCGCGCTGCTCATCATGAGCGCGTTCGTCTTCATCGGATCGGCCTCGGTCCGCTCCTTCGGGCGGCTGCTCTCCTACTTCCAGACCCCGGGACGCTCGACCTCGGCTCGCAACGTGCTCATCGTCGGTGCAGGAGATGCCGGCTCCCTGCTCCTGCGCGACATCGAGAATCAGCCGGACCTGCTCATGCATGTTGAGGGCTTCATCGACGACGACCCAGCTATCGCCAACCGCATCATCCGCGGCGTGCGCGTCATAGGTGGAGTCGACGACATCCCGGCGGTCGTGCGCGAGCGTAAGGTGGATGAGGTGCTCGTAGCTGTTCCGTCGGCGAGCACCGATCAGCGCCGTCGCATCCTCGACGCGTGCACGCAGGCCGGGGCCAAGACCCGAATCGTCGAGTCGATGGCGCTCGAGAAGAAGAGTGTGGGCGTGGCCGACCTGCGCAAGGTCGATGTCGAAGACCTCCTCGGCCGCGAGCCGGTACCGATCGATATCGCGCAGGTCTCCGGGACGATTGCGGGTCGGGTGATCGCCGTGACCGGTGCCGCCGGCTCCATCGGCAGCGAACTGTGCCGACAGGTCATCAACCTTGCTCCAGCGCGTCTGCTCCTTATCGACATAGACGAGAGTCGCACCTACGAGATGTTCCTTGAATTGCGCAGGATTGCGCCGGACGTTCCGCAGATGCATATCTGCGACGTGCGTGACGCGCGCAAGGTGACCGAACTCGTCGTGCGCGAGCGCCCCTCGATCGTGCTGCATGCCGCGGCGTACAAACACGTCCCGCTGATGGAGCTCGAGCCCGACGAGGCCGTCAAGACCAACATCTGGGGTACGCGCAACGTCATTGAGGCGTGCGAGACGGCCGGCGTCGAGCACTTCGTGCTCATCTCGACCGACAAGGCCGTCATGCCATCCAGCGTCATGGGCGCCAGCAAGGCGGTCGCCGAGATGCTGACCGTCCACGCATCGCGCAGAGGACTGATCAAGGCGAGCGCTGTTCGCTTCGGCAACGTGCTCGGTAGCCGCGGCAGCGTTATACCGATATTCGAGGAGCAGTTGCGTAAAGGCGGACCACTCCTGGTCACCCATCCAGAGATCACTCGCTACTTCATGACGATTCCAGAGGCCGCACGCCTCGTCCTCCAGGCACAGGCGATCAGTGACGGTGGGGAACTGTTCGTCCTGGAGATGGGCGAGCCCGTGCGCATCGTCGACCTCGCCCGCAAGATGATCACGCTGAGTGGCGTGGATGCCGAGATCGAGTTCGTGGGACTCAGGCCCGCCGAGAAGCTGCACGAGACACTGGTCCACACCGGTCAGGATCTCCTCGATACCGACCGTGAGAAGATCATGCACGTCAACGCCCTGAAGATTCTCCCGGATGACTTCGACGCTCGCATAGACGATCTGATCGGCACCGCCATCGCTGGCGACCGGGAGTCGTCGGTCCGCCTCCTCGCAGCGCTCACGCCTGACTTCGTACGCGAGGACGCCGCGCCCCGGTGAAGTGGGTCGGGCTAGCGTGCCCGGGCTGCGTCGAACGCGTCGATAACCACCGTCGTGCCCGAGCTGGCCGCATCCTTGGTGTTCAGGAATCGGATCTCGACCGTATGCCGGCCCGGAGCCAGCCCCGTGACAGTGAAGAGCGACTGCTGGTGAAGCACCGCCGACGCATACTGCGAAGCGGCCCCCCGCTTGACCCCGTCGACATAGACGACGAATCGGCCGTAGCCGGGGCCCTTCGGCCCGATGACGGTCACCGCCTCGCCCGTGAACCGTGCGGTCATGCGCGATCCGGCCGTGCGCGTATACGCGTAGCCCCGGCCCGAGAACATAGAGTTCGTTGAGAGGACCCATCTCCCTGTCCGCGTGACCGATGCGGAGTTCTCCTCGAAGATCGTGATCGCATCGGTAGGCACGGGAGCGGTCGCGCGCAAGGCGTCGACGACTATGGTGCTCCCCGAGCTGGCGGCCTCTCTGGTCCCGAGCACTCTGATCGTGAGCGTGTGCATCCGGTCCTCAAGACCACTCGCCTGCCAGATGGTCTGGCCCAGCGAGACGGCCTGAGCGTACTGACTGACCGTGGCCTGCTTCACGCCGTTCAGGTAGACCTCGGCGCGCCCGTACGACGGCGCCTTCGGGCCGAGCCATGCGATGGAAGTCCCGGTGAACGACATCCGCAGCGTCGAGCCCGCGGTGCGAGAGTAGGTGTATCCACCACCCGAGTACCTTGGCGAGGCACCGCGCACCCAACGGCCCGCCTCGCGGATCTCGGGCGCACTCTCCTCGAACATCGCAGGAGCCAGCTGTCTTGGCGGGCGCTCAGTTGAAAAGGCGTCGAGCACGATGGTGTTACCAGTGCTCGCGGCTTCTCTGGTACCGGTCACCCTGATAACGAGCGTGTGCGTGCCGCTGGACAATCCAGTAGCAGACCAGATGACCTGCCGAAAGGAGGTCGATGCGGCATACTGGCTGACCGTAGCCCGCTTCACGCCGTTCAGGTAGATGTCGGCGCGCCCGTAGGATGACGCCCTGGGACCGACCCAGTAGATCGAGGTCCCGGTGAACTCGACTATAGCGTAGGTTTCGGGGTCTCGAGCATAGCGATACCCGCCGCCAGAGTGCGTTGAGCCAGTCCCCGCGTGCCACGTCCCGACGAAGCGGACAGCTGCGTCAGACTCCTCTGCCCAGCCGGTGAACGGCGTGCCGCTCCCTGACAGATCGGGGCGAGTCTCATTGGCGACGTCGAAGGCGTCGATGACGATCAGGTTTCCCGAGCTCGCCGCTTCCCGCGTTCCGGTGACCCGGATCACCACCGTGTGCTCCCCGTCAGGAAGGCCACTTGCGGACCATATCTCCTGCTGCAATGCGGTCGCAGGCGCATACTGGCTCACGTTCGGCTGTTTCACGCCATCAAGCCAGACCTCAGCCTGGCCGTAGGACGCCGCCTTCGGCCCGATCCACGAGATCGAGGTGCCCCGGAAGGTGGCCTTGACCGTCGAGCCCATCGTCGAGGAGTACCGGTAGCCGCCCCCCGAGTGGGCCGCGCCCGTGCCGCTCACCCAGGCGCCCGCGTAGCCGAGCCTCGTGTCGCTCTCCTGGAAGCGGGCAGACTGCGCAAGATCCGAAAGCGTGAGGGGGGGCATCGCGTTTCCGACCAGGAAAGCGTCGGCAACGACCACCGTTCCCGAACTCGCGGCATCCTTCGTTCCCGTGACGCGTATGACGAGCGTATGCTCGCCCTCGGGCAGACCGCTGATCGACCAGACGGTCTGCTGGGAAGACGCCGAGGAGGCGTACTGGCTCACGACGCCTCTGCTCTTGCCGTCAACGATGACCTCGGCCCGGCCGTATGAGGCGGCCTTCGGCCCGATCCACGAGATCGAGGTGCCCCGGAAGCGCAGCTCTATGGTCGAGCCCGCAGTGTTTGAGTAGGCGTAGCTACCACCCGAGTGCGTAGCACCGGACCCAGTCACCCATCTACCGGCGTATGAGATGCGCCCGTCGTTCTGCTCGAAGAGCGCGCTCGTGTCGTAGCCGGGCACCGAAAGGGTGCTGTCGCCATTGATCGTGAACATCGTCGATCTGAGACCGAGACGGCTGCGGAACGTGTCCCCGGATATCTGGGTCTTCGTGCCGTTTGCCATCGTGATGCTCACGTTGCGCACGTGCCCGCTCTTCGCGACGCTCGGGACGGCGGCTGTGACGGGAGACGCCAGGCGAAGTGCGCTCGCAAGCGATGCGCCTGAGTGCGATATCGGCGCACCCCATGAGTTGGCCCAGGGGGCCCCGGTGGCGGGGGACACGGTGGCCTCGTGCGGATCGGGAACACCGGTGAGGTAAGGCTGAGGACTCCCACCCCAGACGTCCTCCACGTTGGCGGTGTGACCGCCCGAGGAGGCGAAGAAGAACGCCCTGACGATCGAGGAGCCGTACCGTGCGACCTGCCGCCAGGTGGCGTTCACCGCCGTGTTCGTGCGTGCGGCCTCGTGCATGGTCGGGTTCGCGCGGTCCACGCCGATCGAGTGCCCGTGGTAGACCTGGCTGTAGACGGTGCAGTACAACTCGCTTCGCGTCTCTGTGTACGCATACGAGCGCGCCGCGACCGACTGGGCCTTGAGTGCCTCCATATGCCACGAGGACGGCATCTCGCGCGGTACGACGCCGTACAGGTAGGACTCGGCATCGACCTCGTTGAGAAGCCTGACCCGCCCGGACTCGGGCTGGATCCGGAAGACACCCCGGTAGCGGACGTAGGTTCGGTCGAATGGACCGGAGGTGTTGACGATCTGGAGCAGGGCGGCGTCGCGCACGGAGGATGCGGCACCCCGGATGTCAAAGGCGTCTACGGCGATCACCGTGCCCGTGCTCGCCGCGTCCTTGGTCCCGGTGGCCCTGATGACGAGCGTATGCTCGCCCTCGGGCAGGCCGCTGATCGACCAGACACCCTGCTGGGAAGACGCCGAGGAGGCGTACTGGCTTACAGTCCCCCGGCTCGTTCCGTTTAGGATGACCTCTGCACGCCCGTAGGACGGGGCCCTGGGTCCGATCCACGCAATCGACGTGCCCCGGAAGCGGACGGTAACCGCCGCCCCGGCGATGCTCGAGTAGGAGTAGGCGCCACCGGAATGTACAGTCGCAGAAGCGGGTGTCCACTTGCCGGCGTAGGCCAAGAGCGGATGGGTCTCTTCGGTGTACTCAACCAGCGGTCCGTTCTGGGCCACGCGCACCGGACCGCTGAAGGAACGCCACAGCGCGCCGCTTGCAGCGTCGCGAACCTCGACCGAGGAACCGGACGCGATGAACCGATACGAGGCATCAGCGGGCGCGGTCACACGGTTGACGACCAGTCGCCTGCCCGCGACGCCCGCACGAACAATCCACGAGGCGCGGTTTCCCCGCGCGGCATCGAGGTTGACGGTGAGCGTCTTGGGCCGCGTGGTGGCCAGTGTCGTGCCCTGGTAGTAGTGCTTGAGAATCCGATCGTGCGTATACCCTGCGGCCTCGGCGAAACCGCGGGCGCCCCACTGGCTCAGACCGATACCGTGCCCCCAGCCCTTGCCTTGGATTGTGAAGGCCGAGGAGGCGTGCGCCGAATCCGCAGATGCAAGCGGCACTGAGAACGTGAGCGCCAGGATGAGCGCGAGGCGCATCAGCGGCCCGCCCAGGGAACGGAGGAAGGGTGATGCGGGGGTCATGATCCGGCCCTTCGAGTCAACGTCTGTGCTGTGACTGAGCTGCGATCGTTCGGTGGAGACCGGTGGATACCAGCAGCTATTCTAGCACAGAATCCCGCGTACCCCCATGGGCGAACTGCCTGCC
>CAMTXY010000159.1:0-1228 GCA_947085795.1 uncultured Actinomycetes bacterium
CGCTCGGCTTCTCGCACGCGTTGCCACTCTCGTCCTTGCACAGATACCGCTTCTGAAGCACCTTGAGCGAGTTCGGTGTCAGGATATCGTCGATCGCGCGGGAGTATTCGGTCCTGCGTACTGCGTCGGGCATGGCCCGCCCCTCTCGTTCCCTCGTGTCACCAGGCAGAAAACGGGCTACGCGGCCCGTATGCGCTCCTCCACCATATGTTGCGTCTTATAAGTGTAGTCCATGCAACATGTAGTGTTCAACGGCGAGCAGACGAGCGGTAGGCGTGACGGGGCGAGTGGCCGAACAATGGATGGCGTGGAGGCTGATCACACGGCCTCGACGCGCACGACCTCCGGAATCTCCTCTTTCAACACGCGTTCGACACCGTTGGCCAGCGTCAGCTGCGACATCGGGCAACCGCGGCACGCACCGACGAGACGAACCTTCACCACGCCGTCCTCGGTGGCCTCGACGAATTCGACGTCGCCGCCGTCCGCCTGCAGCGCGGGACGGATCTTGTCCAATGCTTGCTGTACGCGCTCCGCATCCATGCGGGAGCTCCTTTCTCATCCGGTCCGGCGACATGGTGTCGGCCGGACTTCATCCTCTGATGACACGGGATTCTATCACAATCCTGACTGAAACGGTCACGTTTCGCAGGCCACGACGGCTTCGACTTCGCCGGCTTCTACGGCTTCGCCCGGTGCCGCCCAGCGCCAGACAGACTTCTCCCTGAAACGACCAAGAGCCGTCGGATGTGCTCAGCGGCGTCCTACTCTCCCACGGCCTACGCCGCAGTACCATCGGCGCTGGAGGGCTTAACTGCCGAGTTCGGAATGGAATCGGGTGTACCCCCTCCGCCATAACCACTGAACACATCCACCGGCTCTCGGTGAACGGTATCGTATACCGTTGTCAAATGAGCCTCACGGGTGCATCCGCACCCTGAGAGCTGCATAGCGCTTGAAAATCTCGCGAATGAGATCAAGACCTCGGCCTATTAGTACTGCTCGGCTGAACACATTGCTGCGCGTACACCTGCAGCCTATCAACCTCGTAGTCTACGAGGGGCCTTACCTGGTTAGCCCAGTGAGAGACCTCATCTTGAGACTGGCTTCCCGCTTAGATGCTTTCAGCGGTTATCCATACCGAACGTAGCTAACCAGCGGTGCCGCTGGCGCGACAACTGGTACACCAGAGGTTCGTCCATCCCGGTCCTCTCGTACTAGGGACAGC
>CAMTXY010000160.1:0-1896 GCA_947085795.1 uncultured Actinomycetes bacterium
ACGGCACGACCGTGAAGTACTTCCACGACACCATCGGCGTGAACTCGCGTCTCGACGCACTGCAGGCCGCGATCCTACTCGTGAAGCTGCCTCACCTCGACCGCTGGAACGCCGAACGACGCGAGGCCGCCGCCGTCTACGACGAGCTGCTCGCCGACGTGCCACTCGTCACACCGGTCACACGCGAGTACGGCGAGAGCGTGTACCACCTCTACATCGTGCGTTCACCCGAACGCGACCGGCTGATGGAGGCGTTGGGTGCGGCGGGCATCGGCGCGGCGGCGTACTACCCGATGCCGCTACACCTCCAGGACGCGTTCGCGCACCTCGGCTACGCGCATGGCTCACTCCCGATCGCCGAAGCGGCCTGCCCGCAGACCTTCGCGCTACCGGCTTTCCCCGGCATCACACGTTCGCAGCAGGAAGAGGTCGTAGCGGTCCTGCGCTCGGAGCTGGCCGACGGCTAGGCGGAAAGGCGACGCGATGCGTATCTTCTCGGTAGTCGGTGCCCGCCCGCAGTTCGTGAAGGCCGCTCCGGTCTCCCGAGCCCTGCGCGAGCGCCACGAAGAAACCCTCGTGCACTCGGGCCAGCACTACGACCGGGCCATGTCCGACGTGTTCTTCCAGCAGCTCGGCGTACCGGAGCCCGATTTCACGCTCGGCGTGGGTTCAGGACCGCACGGTCAACAGACCGGCGCTATGCTCGGCCTTCTCGAGGAACTGTTCGTCGAACACTCTCCGGACGCCGTGCTCGTGTACGGCGACACCAACACGACGCTGGCGGGGGGCCTGGCCGCAGCGAAACTAGGCATCCCGGTCGTCCACGTGGAGGCGGGCCTGCGCTCCTTCAATCGCGCGATGCCCGAGGAGGTCAACCGGGTCGTGGTCGACCACCTCTCCGAGCTGCTGTTCTGCCCCACCCGGGTCGCCGCCGACAACCTCTCGGCCGAGGGTATCCGCAGCGGAGTGCACGTGGTCGGCGACGTCATGATCGACACGCTTCGCGTCTTCGCCGAGCACACAGCGGGCACAGACGCGCTCCGCTCGTTCGACGTGACGCCCGGAGGGTACTACCTGGCCACCGTACACCGCGCATCGAACACCGACGACCCGGCCGCCCTCGCCGCACTCATCGAGGGACTCTCCGGCGTGGATGCTCCGGTGCTATGGGCGGTCCACCCGCGCACGCGGAAACGCCTCGTCGAGTTCGGGCTCGAAGGCGCGGTCGCTACGGCTGCGAACATCCGCGTGCTCGACCCGCCGCCCTACCTCGAGACGATCGCGCTGTTATCCTCGGCCCGCGCGCTTCTGACCGATTCGGGCGGGATGCAGAAAGAGGCGTACTTCCTCGGTGTCCCGTGCGTGACGCTGCGTGAGGAGACCGAGTGGGTCGAGACCGTCGAGCTCGGCTGGAACACGCTCGCAGGCACCGATCCAGCGCTCATCGTGGCCACCGCCGTCGCAGCGAGGCGCCCCGACCAGCGGCCGCCGGTCTACGGTGACGGTCACGCCGCCGAGCGGATCGCCGAAGTCATCTCTGACTGGGGTGCATAAAGGCTGCTCAATCAGCCGAGTACACGTGCGACCTTGTTCTATCAAGCACATACACGGTGCCCTGGGCGCACGAACCCGCGATCGGAAGAGCCTCCTGCGCAACCCAGCGATTGACTGCGACGAGCTGTCTGGCCTCCGAGAGGTAACTGCCGTCCTGGCCGGTGATCCCTGTGATGAGTGCCCGTATGGTCACCTAGCATCCCCCCTCGCCCAGTCGTCCTCTATCCGGACGATGTCATCCTCGCCAAGATACTCGCCAACCTGCACCTCGATGAATCGCAGCTGCACCTTGCCGCAGTTCTCCAGCCTGTGCACCGCCCCGACGGGGATGAAGATGCTTTC
>CAMTXY010000161.1:0-2185 GCA_947085795.1 uncultured Actinomycetes bacterium
ACTCCTCGCCGCCGATGCGCACGAGCATCGTCCGCTGGTTTGCGATACCCGTCAGGGCATCGGTCGTCGCCAGAAGACGAAGGTTCGCGTTCGCGTCGTCGAGGCGGGACCGCAGGTCTTTGAGCATCACACGCAAGACGGCGAGAGCAACCGCCAGCGTGACGAGCGCGAGCGCCGAGAGCATTCCGATCACGTTGCGCATGTGTCTGTCGAACCCGGCCGCCGGTATCGAAACGCTCAGGCCCCCTTTGCGCATGCCGACGGCGTATCCCCTGGCGGGGGTGTGACACGAGAGGCATGACCCATCGATGATGAGCGGCTCGATGTACCGATAGGTGCAGGCGGGTGTCGTTTCGTCGAACGTCTCGACCCACGGTGCGCCGTCATCGATCGCGAGTAACGCTTCCTTCTCCCAGGGGTCGGGGGTGTTGGCGGAGTTGAGCGGGTTCTCGCCGACGAGCCGGAAGACGATGCCGCCGCGACGCTTGGTCAACTCCGCAAGCTCCAGGGTCATCGGGGAGGGGTTGCCAATACGAGGGTACGGCCGTCGACGGTCTCGGTCTCGGGGTCGACTCCGAGCTGGCGCAAATACTCGTTGGCCCGCACGTCCTCGCGTTCGAGCACCCATACCCCGCCATGATCAGCGTTCCATTCGCGGGCGGTCTTCACGAGGTCAAGGTAGGAGGCGGCTTTGACGCGGAGGGAATCGACAAACATCGAGCGTGTCAGCAGCAGGATGCCCCCGTACACCACGAGCGTGTAGAGGATGGTGAGCGCGATGAGCTGTATGCTGAAACGTTCCATCCTGGCATGATGGCTGCGCATATGTGGGCCGGTGTTGTCGCTGCGTTCCACGCGCGTTCCACGGGGGTCCTTGCACGATGGTTGTCGTTGCGCACATCCTACCAACCCCACCAGCGACGTTGCCCGCGCCCTCATAGGGGTACATTCCGGTGCAGGAACCGTCGATGATGCCGGAGTGTGATGCGACATGAGCTTGTCCCGCCGCGTGTCTACCGTACTGATCATCGTGTTGCTGGTGACGGGCGCGCTTCTCGTCGCCTCGTGTTCTGCTGGCGAAGACGCCGGTACGGCCCCGCCGCCGACCGGTGGCAGCGGAGCCGGTTCCGGTGCCGATCCCGGTCCGGCACCCGCCGCGCCCGACGCCCCGAAGGCTCTCGTGGACCTCAAGTGCTCGATGTGTCACCCGCTCGACCAGGTTTACGCGGCGCAGTACGACCGCGCCGGCTGGGAGAGCACGGTGGAGCGCATGAAGCGCAACGGGCTCGTGTTGACCGACGAGGAGTACGCCGCGATCATCGACTATCTCGCGCAGCAGTAGCCGCTCACCGAGCCACGAAGTACTCGTCTGACACGAGGAGACGTGCGGCTCCGGGTAGCACGCGGACCTCGAATGGCGTGGTGGCCGCGAGCAACTCCCCGTCGAACTGCATCGACAGAGCGGGATCGGCGTCGATGCGGATGTGTGACGCGACGTGAGTCTCCACCCCGGCGCTTCTGTCCGCATGCTGCCCTGTGGTGCGGTCGATGATGGCCGCCCACACCGCCGGCAGCAGTTCGATGGCGTTACGCGTTCTGAGGACGATGACCTCGAACAGCCCGTCTGTGGGATCGCTGTCGTGGATGAGCGGCAGATCGAATTGAAGGCGCGCGACGTTGGCCACGAGCACGGCGATGCCTTCGGTCTCGACCGTCCGTCCGTCGAGCGTGAGGGTGAACCGCGACACGGTCGGCGTAAGATTGGCGAGTGCGCCGACAAGGTAGGCAGCCACGCCGATGGACTGCTTGAGATCGTGTGCCACTTCCATGATCGCGGCATCGAAACCCGCGCCTGCGCCGACCATGAAACCCTCGATCCTGCGTCCTGGGCTTCCGGGCGCGCCGACTGACAGCTCGCCCATGTCGAGGTCCGTCATCGACCCGCACAGAGCGATCGAGGCCAGCCGTTCCGGATCGGGCGGGATCCTCAGGTTCAGGGCGAGGAGGTTGGCGGTGCCCGCCGGATAGACGAGGACGGGCACCCCCGTGTTTCGCAGTGCGTAGCAGATGCCCGTGACCGTCCCGTCGCCTCCTGCGGCGATGACGCGGTCGAAGGTCTCACCGTCGCGCACGAGGTCCCGCAGCGTCGTGCCGCCAGAGACGAAGCGCACGGTGGTCTCGGCTC
>CAMTXY010000162.1:0-3234 GCA_947085795.1 uncultured Actinomycetes bacterium
GGGCTGTGAGATCTGCCATTCGTACTGGGAAGGCGAGACGGGCGCTCGTGTCGAGAGCGCGATAGCCGCGAAGGACACCCGCTGCACCGCATGCCATCTGTCCTACCATGGCGACTCGACCAGCCACATCGCGACGACGACGGCTTCGGTCTCGGGCTGTGGTCGTTGCCACGGGCAGGTGCGGGACGCTTCGCTCGATGTGGTACCCATCCACATCGCCGCGCCCGCCGGTGGCTGCAACGTGTGCCACGCCAACCCGGCGCGCGTACCCAACATCCAGACCAAGACCGCCGAGTGCGCGAGTTGTCACTCGGTCGCCGGTGTCGAGTACCACCGCAACGCCGACGCCAAGCACACCTTCAGCGGCATGGACGCTTCGTGCGTGTCGGCGGGCTGTCACGCGTCCAATATGCTTCCGCAGGCTCATGAGGCGCATCTGGCCAGGTATCCGTACACAGACACCTGTGCGCTTTGCCACCTCAACACGGATCCGTCCCGCATCGACTGGTCGCGCGCGAGTGCGGACTGCTCGACGTGTCACGAGGTGCACGGCGATATCGCTGTGATCCACCAGGCGCCTGGTAGCCAGGAGTGCGTGGACTGCCATCGCACAGCCGACGTGCGTGATCTCCATCCGGGATGCTCGACGTGTCATAACGGCGCGGTCGACACATCGGGTACGGCGAAGTGCACGAACTGTCACGACTACTCCCCCGTTGCCGCGAAGCACTACCTCAGCGGGCCGCACACGGCGACCGAGCCGTCCAGCTGCACCAGCTGCCACTACCTGGAGCTCAAACCCGAGCACGACAAGCCCTCGGCCGGACCTGTGAGTTGCGTGAGGTGTCACACGTATCCGAGCTTCCCGGCGACTTGGGATCGTCGCTGCGCGGTGTGTCACCCTGTCAGACATGATCAGCAGGCGCTGAAGCATGTCTCTAACCGTACAGGATGCGGCGGCACCGGCTGTCACCAGATCGACGACGTGTCCGTGGTTCACGCGAATGCCGCTCCGGGCGGAGGTTGCTCGGTGTGTCACCGTGCCCCCAATCTCCCGGCGACCACCACCGACTGCTCGGCCTCAGGCTGTCATGCCGGCATGGGCCCGAATCACCACGAGGCGCATGACGGGCGGGCGGCCAACGGAGTGGGTTGCGAAGGTTGCCATTTCCGCTACCTCGATGACGAGCACGCCGCGCTCGGATACACGTGTGCCACGTGTCACTCGTCGACCAGCACGATCGTGCGAGGAGCGATACTAGCTAACGATCGTCGGTGCTTGACTTGTCATCCTGACTCTGCGCACAATGCTCGCCAGGCGTGGGAGTTCGCGCCCGGCAACGCGTCGATGCACCGTGTCCGTCCTGATCTGCCGGGAATGCGCTCGAGTTTCCTGGTGAACGGCATGACGTATACCATGGCAATACCGGCCGCCTCGACATTCCTCATGCCTGGCTATACGACCAGCAGCGTAGTGGAGTGCAACACATGTCACACGTACAGTGGGGCGAGCGGTCCTCATGGTGCGGCGATGAAGATCAACATCGATCCGGCTTACCCGAATCCGTATCGCGTTGTCACGGGCAGCGAAACGAATACCGCCCAGCTGTCGAAGAACTCGCCTACCGGCATGAGTATGACAAAAGGCGGTTCAACGACCGCGAAGATCATATGCGAGAAGTGTCATGTGTTGCATACTAGTAGCGGTACGTGGAGCACCAATGTCCACGCGAAGCACAGTGACAGAGGGCGTGAAGGGTCGTTCTGTAACCAGTGTCACGTCGCCGTGCCTCACGGCTGGGGCCGTCCACGCCTGTTGGGCTACACTACTGATCCCGCAGCCTACCGGACGTGGGTGGGAACCCCCGCTAACAAAGACGGTGGACTGCAACGTATCTCGCTCAAGAGCTACACACCCACCGCATGGGATGAGAAGGACTGTGGGGCCGCGTGTGATACGGGAGAGCATCCGTTAACCGGCACATCTTGGCCCAACGTGATGACCGGCGTGGCGCCTGCACCTACTACAGGCAGCATCACTGGTCGCGTCACGGATGCCTCAACTGGTGCTAATCTTTCCGGGGCGACTGTGACTCTCAACACCGGCGCTTCGACGACAACCGCAAGTGATGGAACGTATACGCTATCTGGATTGGCGCCGGCTACGTATACCATGACGGTGACTATGACTGGGTACAACAGTTGGTCGGGTTCGGTCTCGGTGACGGCGGGTTCGACGACCACGCAGAACGTTGCTCTAACGCCCGCAGCCGTAAACCTCGCCCTTGGCAAGACCTTCACCGCATCGCGATTCGTAAGTAGCGTTTATCACCCGAACAAGGCTGGGGATAACGACCTTGCGACCTACTGGTGGTCCAACATGACCGGTGGCAGCGAGCAGACCGAGTGGCTCACCGTGGACCTCGGCACGAGGTTCAGGATCAGGACCGTGGAGATCGCTTGGTTCGGCGATCTGTGGGCCAAGGACTACCGTGTACACGTCTCCAACGATAACAAGTCCTGGACCGAGGTCTTCAAGACGGACAAGGGCACTTCGTCTCTGCAGCGAGTGACCTTCAGCGCCCGCGATGCGCGTTATGTGAGGATCGAATGCCGCAAGACCGGCACCGGCAAGTCCAACGGCTACGGGATCGCCGAGTTCCGCGTGTTCCAGTAAGGAGCGGTCGAGCGGGAATGAGTCGACGCCGAAGGGGGCTCTTCGGAGCCCCCTTCGGCGTGGCAGCCGTTGCCGCAACGGCCGCTCTCGCATATACTCCGGCCTTACACGACACATAGTGGATCATGGCGTTGACGGGGAGAAGTAGAGGCTAATCCTCGCTCCAGAGAGTCGGGACGACGTGGGAACCCGGCGCAGGACGACTCGAAACCGTCCCCCGAGCCACCCGGTCGAACGTCACTTCGTCTGCATGCGCGGACGACCTTCGCAAGGCGGAGCGACAACTAGGCCGGGTCGGTGGCATCCGTTATCTGCCGTACGAGCCGATACCGTGCCGTTCGCGGCGTCGAAACCGCCCGCGACGTATTCGTTGCGGGTTCCACGCACCTCTCGTGCGGCGCGACGGTCGCCACCGGACCCGAAGGGGAAGGTGGATCATGGAGCTGAGAAGCACGCTCATGAAGGACGGGGTGGCCAGAGCGCCTCACCGCAGCCTGCTCAAGGCCGTCGGATTGACCGACGAGGAGATCGCGCGGCCGCTGGTCGCCATCGTCAAC
>CAMTXY010000163.1:0-1557 GCA_947085795.1 uncultured Actinomycetes bacterium
CCTACGCATCGCTCGTGCGTCCCCCAGATTTCAAACGATATGCCTATCAAGGTGGAGCGGAGCTTGTATTCGATAAGTTGTTCGGTACCATTTTGGAACAACCAACAAATCTGTATTGCGCGTATCATCTTTCGTTGTTAGGAACTCCTGCATACTCCTCCGCAAATCAGATACAGGTAGGCGTGAAATTTGGAAACTGGTTCAAGAAGGGGACGACGATTTACCTTGCATATTATAATGGCAGACATATGTTTGCGGAATATTATTCCGATCGATTAACGACAATCGGTCGTTGACGAGTGAATTCTTGAAGTGTTGCTCGGTACGATGGGGTCAGCGGCGAGGGGAAAGAAGGAAGGGCGGTGAAGGATTTCTTCGAGCCCTCTCGGATTGTGGTAGGGTCGACGGATCCGAGGGCCACAAGGACGCTTCTCGCCCTCTATCGAAAGCTGCCGGGAGAGCGCCTCGTCGTCGATCCCACGACCGCAGAGCTCATCAAGTACGCGACGAACGCCTTTCTCGCCACGAAGATCTCATTCATCAACGAGATCGCCATGCTGTGCGACCTCGTCGGAGCCAGTGTGGACCGGGTGGCCGAGGGCGTGGGCTACGACGACCGTATCGGACCCGCGTTCCTGCGCGCGGGCATCGGCTACGGTGGCTCGTGCTTCCCGAAGGACACAAGAGCGCTCGATTTCCTCGCCACGTTACACGGATACGACTTCCACCTGCTCCGAGCGGTGATCGACGTCAACGCACGCCAGCGGATGCTCCCCGTACGGGCCCTCAAGACCCACTTCGGCTCGCTTCAGGGCCGACGGGTGGCGATCCTCGGCCTGACCTTCAAGCCCGAGACCGACGACGCGCGCGAGGCCCCGGCTACCGAGATCGTCGAACTGCTGCACTTGGAGGGTGCCGCAGTCGTCGGGTACAACCCGATCCCCGTGGTGCTGCCCGGGCTGCACGAGACCGCCGAGACGCTCGCCGACGCGGTCCGCGGCGCGGATGCGGTCATCCTGGCCACCGAGTGGACGGAGATCGTCGGGGCCGACTGGCCCGGACTCATCGCCTCGATGGCCCCGGGCGCGCTCGTGTTCGATGGCCGCAACGCGCTCGATCCAGCGGTCATCCACACAGCCGGAGCGCGCTACATCGGCGTCGGGCGACCCGCAAACGTCGCATCGGGCGGCACGAACGACGATCTCTTCGAGGAATGACCATCGCGGATGGCGACCGGCAAGGAGTGCCCGTGAGCCCGTTCCACCTGATCGATCCCGCCCTCGAGCCGATCGCCACCAAGGTGTCGGCGGGTGAGCGCCTCGGCCGCAAAGACGGTCTGACGCTGTACGCGAGCCGCGACCTCATCGGCATCGGACAGATGGCTGACTTCGCCCGCCGACGCATCAACGGCGACCGTGTCTACTTCATGGTCAACCGCCACATCAACCCCACCAACATCTGTCGCAACCGCTGCAAGTTCTGTGCGTTCGCTCGCAGCGCAGGCGAAGAGGGCGCTTACGAGATGACGCTCGACGCGGTGGCCGAGGCCGCCGCCGA
>CAMTXY010000164.1:0-8251 GCA_947085795.1 uncultured Actinomycetes bacterium
CGACTACTACGCCGAGCAGCGGGGTCTGGAGATCAGCGAGATCCGGCAGTCGGAGACGCTGGACTACGTCTCGCTGATCATGGTGCGCGCGAAGACCCCGGAAGGGCCGGTCGAGATCGGGGCGACCGTGATGGGGAAGAAGAACGAGCCCCGCCTCGTGTCGCTGTATGGGTTCGACCTGGACATGATTCCTTCCGAGCACATGTCGTTCTTCATCTACGAGGACCGGCCCGGCATGATCGGCAAGATCGGGACGATCCTCGGCTCCAACGAGATCAACATCGCTCAGATGCAGGTCGGCCGGAAGAAGCTCCACGGCACGGCCCTGATGGGCATCAACGTCGACACCCCGGTCCCCCAGGAGGTCCTCGAACAGATCGTGCACGAGGCGGGGATGGAGGACGCCTGGAGCGTCGAGTTGTAAGGGAGACGCTGAGCGGCTGTCTGGCATCCCGAGGGGTGCGCCGGGTCGGGGGGTCTTCAGAAGCTGCTGTTTCGTGGGGTCACCTGCGACCTCATCGCTGGCGTCGCCTGTGGGGTTGTCGGGAGGCTCGCTCCGGAGACCCCTCACCCACCGCATCGCCATCCGATCCGCAGGCGCTTGCAGCGCGAGACTATCGCCGGATGCCCCCGCTAGTCCTGTGGTCAGATACCGGTAGGAGATTGTTCAGCGCCCGTCAGTAGCCTGGGATGCATGAGCAGGCTCCCGAGACACGCCAGCGCGATCATCTCCGAGGACAAGCTTCGCTACTGCCTCGATCCGCTACATGAGACTGGGCGACACAAAGCTCGTATGTTCAGCTCTGCCCTCGGAATCGGCCTCGAGGACACAGCCAGGCTGAGACGCACGATTGCCGACGGAATCTCGAGGAACGACGCGCGCAGAGTTGGTGAGAGCGAGGATGGTACAGAGCGCTGGGTGGTAGAGTGGATGGTGCAAGGTCGGCTGAGTGAGCTTCGCATGATATCCGCGTGGGATGTGGACGCGGACGCGGGGCTGCCTCAGCTCGTGTCGTGCTACTTGAAGAAGGTGAAGAGATGAGCCGAGTGCCTGAGGAGCTCGATGTCGTCGAGGTCACAGCCGATCAGCCCTCCGGAGTAGTCGAGGGTGCGCGTGGGGCCGTGGTCGCCGTTCACGCTGGAGAGTGCACGGTGGAGTTCCTCGATGCTCAAGGCTTCACAATCGGCTTGTTCGAGATTGCGACCGGTGACCTCGAGGTAGTCGTCCCGTACACCAGGCATGCGATGACCGCCCGCGAAGAGTGACCCCGGCGCTTGCCGCCGCCGTCCTGCGCTATACTGCCGGTATGATCACGAACCCCACCTTCGACAAGATCCACATATTCGACACCACGCTGCGCGACGGGGAGCAGTCCCCCGGTGCGAGCATGAACACCGAGGAGAAGCTCGAGATCGCGCGGCAGCTCGTTCGCCTCGGCGTCGATGTGATCGAAGCGGGCTTTCCCGTCTCGAGCCCGGGCGACTTCGAGAGCGTGCGCCGCATCGGCGCAGAGATCGGTGACGCGTGCGTGGTGTGCGGCCTGACCCGCGCGGTACCCGCCGACATCGACGTGGCGGCCCAGGCGCTCTCGACCGCCGCCCGGCCCCGCATCCACACGGGCATAGGCGTGAGCGAGAGCCATCTTCAGCACAAGCTGCGCATCAGCCGCGATGAGGCGGTCGAGCGCGCGGTGCTCGCGGTCAAGCACGCACGGTCGCTCGTGGGCGATGTGGAGTTCTACGCCGAGGACGCCGGACGTGCCGAGCCGGCGTTTCTCTACCGGATGGTCCAGGAGGTCATCCGCGCCGGAGTGACGGTCGTCAACATCCCCGATACCACCGGGTACACCTACCCGGGCGAGTTCGGGGCGTTGATCGAGGGGCTCATGGAGCATGTGGACGGCATCGAGGACGTCATCGTCGCCGTGCACTGCCACAACGACCTCGGGATGGCGACAGCTAACGCGCTCGCGGGCGTGAAGGCCGGAGCGCGGCAGATCGAGTGCACCATCAACGGGATCGGCGAGCGGGCGGGCAACACGGCGATGGAAGAGGTCGTCATGGCGCTGCGTTCGCGCCGCGAGTACTTCGGGGTGGACACGACGATCAACACGCGCGAGATCATGCGTACGTCGCGTCTCGTCAGCAGCATCACCGGCATCCTCGTGCAGCCCAACAAGTCGATCGTCGGCGCCAATGCGTTCGCTCACTCGAGCGGCATCCACCAGGACGGCGTGCTCAAGGAGCGGTCGACGTACGAGATCATCGACCCGGCCGACGTGGGCGTGGGCGGCTCGGCTATCGTGCTCACCGCCCGCAGCGGGCGGCACGCGCTGCGTCACCGCCTCGAGGCGCTCGGTTACGATCTGCCCGAAGAGGAGTTCGAGCGCGTCCACGTGACGTTCCTCGAGCTCGCCGACAAGAAGAAGGAAGTCTACGACGAGGACCTCGAGGCCCTGGTGGGCGAGAGCGAGCGCGCCTCGCACGAGGTGTATCACCTCGCGCAGGTCCACGTGACCTGCGGCGAGCCGGGCATCCCGACCGCCACGGTCGAACTCGTGTCGCAGGACGGGATACGTCTCATCGACTCGAGCCACGGCACCGGCCCGGTCGACGCGGTCTACAAGGCCATCAACCGCATCGTGGACGTGGAGAACGACCTCACGGAGTTCTCGGTGCAGTCCGTCACACGCGGCATCGATGCCCTCGGTGAGGTGACCATCCGGGTACGCAGAGACGACGATAGGGTCTTCACCGGCCGAGGCGCGCACTCCGATATCATCGTGGCCAGCGCGCGCGCCTACATCAACGCACTCAACCGTTTGCTCATTGCCGGGCGTCCCTCGGTCGTAGACGAGCGTTGATGGAGGGCGTCTCACGCCTTCCGGTGCGGATCGTCGCGGTCATGGTGGTGCTCGTCGCGATGACGACGGCGAATCTGACCGGGTTCGGCATAGGATCGGCGCCGCTCCTCTACGACACGATCGCGCTCCCGCGTCTCGTCATCGCCGTTGTGCTCACACTCGCCGCGTGGACCGCCTGGTTCGCGCTCGTCGCACGGCGTGGGGAGGCGCTGCGCGTGGACGTCGCGTGGGCGCTCCTTGGCGCTCTCGCGCTATGGGCGGCGGTCTCGACGGCGTGCTCCCCGCACCGCGCTCTCTCGGTGCTCGGTCAGTCCGAACGCCTCGAGGGGCTTGTGTCCGTCGCGCTCTACGCGCTGCTCTACGGACTCGCGCTGCAGGTCGTGCGCCGAATCGGCGACGTGCGACTCCTCCTTTCCGCGCTCGGTGGCGTGGCCGTTCTACTGTCGTTCTACGGACTCGCGCAGTTCGCGGGATTCGAACCGTTCAACTACCGCTTCGAGGGTTATACGTTCGAGGTGCGCCGGGCGTTCGCGACCTTCGGCAACCCGACCTTCTTCGCAGGGCTGCTCGTGCTCGCACTGCCCCCGCTCGGGGCGCTCGCGATTCACGCGAGAAGCCCCCGCGCGCGTATGGCGTGGGCGTTCGGGGCGGTCGTGGTGGCCGCAGCGCTCTTCGTGACGTTCACACGCGGGGCGTGGCTCGCCGCTGCGGTGCAGGTCGTCCTGGGCGCGGGGGTGTTCTTCCGTGTGCGCGGTGTGGTCGCGTGGCGCGAACTTCGCGTGCCGATCGTCGTGGGGGCGGTCGCATTCGCGGTGCTGCTCGCTGTTTCCGCAGGCGCTCAGGGCGAACTGAACGTCTTCCAGCGGCTTTCGGACGTCATCGAGCAGACTGGGAGCGTCCAGGAGCGGAGACTTCTCGTCGAGACGGCGACCGCTGCGGCACGCGCCCGTCCGCTCGCCGGGTACGGCCCAGACGCGTTCCTGCCCGCGTTTCGGATGCACCGCCCCGACGACTACTCGATCAACTCAAGCGCGCACTCCACAATGAACAACGCTCACTCCTGGCCGCTACAGTACGCGGCCACACTCGGCGTCCCGGGGGCGCTGCTGCTCGTGGGGAGCGTGGTGGTCGCCCTTGGCGTCGCCGCGCGCAGGGCTTTTCCGGCAATCGGCTGGCGCAAGCGCGAGGTCTATCCGGACGCCGGGTCTGGCGCGACGTCGACTGATCCGCTCCTGCCTGCGGCATGGATCGGCTGCGTGGGGTTCGCCGTACACATGCTCACGGGGGTGGCGGTGCTCGGCGCGACGGTGCCCTTTTGGATCCTGCTCGCGCTCGTCGGTGCGCCCGGCGCCAGGCGGATCGACCTCAAGAAGGCGGTCGCGCGTGTCGGCGTGGCCGTGGCCTCCACGATGACCGTGCTCGCGGTCGTCGCCGGGGCCACCTCGCTCGTTGCCGCCGATGCGGCGTACCTGGCGTCGCGCGATGTGTTTCGCGGACTCGCCTCCGGTGACCCGGTCGAGCTCGCTCACAGTGCCCGTTCCCTGAATCCGCTTTCGGTCAAGTACGCGCGCGGCGCCGCAGAAGCGAGTGCGGCACGGGTCGAGTTCGCGATGACGGCGAGGGAGCCGGAAGAGGTCGTGCGTTCCCGCTACGAGTCGGCCGTGAGGGAGTTCGCGTGGGTATTGCGCCAGAGTCCCGGTGATTATCCGGCGCACGCTTGGCTCGCGGCACTGCAGGCCCGTGTCGGGATTCATCTCGGAGACGAAACGTTGCTGCGCGACGCCCAAGCCACCGCTCGGAGAGCGACCCTGCTCGACCTGCACAGCGAGCAGGTTCTTGCACTCTCGATGGGCGACAGATCGCCTGGCGCCGTCGCTGCGGCGGCCAGCGTTCGGCCCCTCCCGTAGGGGGCGCGTGCCCAGGGGCGCGAGACCGGCGGAAGCCCTCAGCGCAGCGAGTCCACGACATCAGCGAAGACCGACGGCGAGAGCACTCGTGGTCCGGTGCACCCGAGATCGAGAAGGTGCGCGTCGCCCGAAACCACGACCGCCGCCCCGCTCTCGACGGCCAGCGCGAGGATGAAGTCGTCGTCAGGGTCGCAAGAGAGGCGCGGGGTGTCGCGTGGGTCGGACTCCGGGATCGCCACACGCGAAAGCCACTGCACGAACATCCGCGCATCGTTCGGGGTGACACTGCGATTGATCTTGGGCCGCGCGAGCACGCCCTCGAGCTCGCCCATCAGTCGCGGGCAGACGACCGCATCGAACAGGCCGTCTGACAACGCACGTAAGATTCTCGCCGGTGAGCCCTCGCGCGAGAGCAGTGCGGCGACGTATACATTGGTGTCGAGTGCGACTCGGATCACTTCGCGCCGGAGCGGAAGCGATGGATCTCTGCGACAGCGAGATGAAGCGCTTCCGCTCCATCCAGGTCCGAGGCCGTCCACGCCCGATCGAGCACTTCCATACCGAGGTAGGCCCGCAGGGCGTCTTCGAGAATCTCGTAGTCCTTCTTGCCGGTGCGGGCGGCCATGACCCGCGCGCTGCGCAGGATCTCGTCGTCAAGGTACACGGTTGTCTTCTTCTTGGTCATGTGTACAGTATGACGGAAAAAGGGAAAAACATCAAGGGGAATCCGCACGCATGCGTCACCCGAAACGGCGGATATCGCGTAGAATGCACGAACCGAGTGTTCAGCCGAGGAGGAGTCGCCGCATGCCCCGCGCCATGACGATCACCGAGAAGATACTCGCCGCGCACGCAGGTCTTGACGAAGTCGAGCCAGGGCAGCTCATCACCTGTAAGCTCGACATCGTGCTCGCGAACGACGTTACCGCTCCGATCGCCATCAAGGAGTTCCGCAGGACTGGACGTAGCAAGGTGTGGGACCGCGAGCGTATCGCGCTCGTACCGGACCACTACACGCCCAACAAGGACATCAAGAGCGCCGAGCAGGCCAAGATGATGCGCGAGTTCGCGCGCGAGCAGCACATCACGCACTACTACGAGATCGGGTGCATGGGTGTCGAGCACGCGCTCCTGCCGGAGCAGGGAGTGGTCGGTCCCGGTGACGTGATCATCGGCGCGGACAGCCACACCTGCACCTACGGCGCGCTCGGTGCGTTCGGTACCGGCGTGGGTTCGACGGACGTGGCCGCGGGCATGGCGACAGGTGAGGCGTGGTTCAAGGTTCCGGCATCGATCAAGTTCGTTGTGACCGGCGAGTTCGGCCCGTGGGTCTCAGGCAAGGACCTCATCCTGCACATCATCGGCATGATCGGGGTCGACGGCGCGCTGTACCAGGCGATGGAGTTTACCGGCCCCACTATCGAATCACTCGGCATGGACGACCGCATGACCGTCTGTAACATGGCCATTGAGGCGGGTGGGAAATCCGGCATCATCGCGGTTGACGACAGCACGCGCGCCTACCTTCAAGGCCGCGCCGAGCGCCCGTGGACGGAGTACCACTCCGATCCGGACGCCGCATACGCTCGCGTCATCGAGATCGACGTCTCTACCCTAAGGCCAACCGTCGCCTTCCCGCACCTGCCGAGCAACACCCGCCCCGCCGAGGAGGCTCGCGACATCCGGGTCGACCAGGTCGTCATCGGCTCGTGCACCAACGGCCGCATCGAGGACATGCGGGTGACCGCCGAGGTCCTCAAAGGCCGGAAAGTCCACGAGGACGTGCGCCTCATAATCATTCCCGCCACGCAGGAGATCTATCGGCAGAGCATGCATGAGGGGCTCATCGACGTCTTTCTCGACGCGAACGCCGCTGTGTCGACTCCCACGTGCGGCCCATGCCTCGGCGGGCACATGGGCATCCTCGCGGCAGGCGAGCGGGCGGTGGCCACCACCAACCGCAACTTCGTGGGCCGCATGGGCGACCCGGCGAGCGAGGTGTACCTCAGCTCTCCGGCCGTTGCCGCGGCGACGGCGGTCGCGGGCCACATCGCGCTGCCCGACGATTTGGAGTGATTCGCAGTGATCGACAGGGTGATCGACAGCGGTCAGCGCCCGTTGGCAGAGCTCTTGCATACCGGCCTAGTGGTATAATCGCCACGTTTGCGCCCTTCACCCGATGTGTGCGTAGAGGTCTCTTACGGAGGATCGAATGCCAGATTCGAGCGTGCCAAGCACCGATATGGAGCCCACGGCGGACGCTGTCGAGACCCCCGTCTCGCGCCGCCCCGGGCTTCTTGATGATGTGGTCGTCCGTCGGCTCACTCTCGCGAGTCTCGGCCTGTTGGTGTTGTGGCTCGGCGGAATCGTATCCGCTTTGATCTTCGGTCTGATCACCCCGCCCGAGAGTCCCCGCACAAGTGTAGAGCGCGCCCTTATGGTCTATGAGGCCGAGGTCGCCGCCGGCGCCACGGATCCACGTATGTGGGCCGATTACGCGGCCGCGCTTGTCACAGCGGGTCAGTACGCGAAGGCCGAGCAGATCATCACCCAGGGCCTCAAAGCCGCTTCAGAGGGCCGCTCTCTCATCGCAGTGGAGCGAGCACGTCTCGCCTTCGAGCGCGAAAGATTCAGCGAGGCGATCGAACTGGCTGACGAGACCATCGCGCTCGCCGAAGCGGAAGTGAAGGCCGTGAAGGAGGGGAGAGTCGCCGCTGGTCAACCAGCGGTCGAACCCGATACGCCGCCGTCGTTGGGAAGGGCTATCCTCATCAAGGCTAAAGCATACCGGGAGATGGACGACTTGTCCGCTGCCATCGCTCAGTACGATGAGTATCTCGACCGTTGGCCGACGGCCGCGAACATCTATGTCGAGCGCGCTCGGCTCAAGGCGGAGACGGGTGACCTGGCCGGGGCGGAGGCCGACTATCGCTTTGCGCTGACGTACGTGCCGGACTATCCTGACGCCTTTGAAGGCCTCGACGCGATAGGAGCTGATCGTCCGTGACGTCTGACGTCTCGAACGCCACCCAGGACGCTGTTTACGACAAACGTGTGGCGAATACCCGCCGCGCTCTCGCCGCGCTTCTCGTCATCCTGTTCTTGCTGCTACTCGGCATCTCCTATTTCTTCCTGAGAGTGACCAGGCCTGTCGGAGAAGTCGTGTCGCCCGAAGACGTCGGTGGGATGGTGTGGGTGCGCTCCATCTATGGATGGGGAGACACAGGGCCGGATCAGCTCGAAGCGCCGAACGATGTGGCCATCGCTCCAGACGGGCTCATCTGGGTGACCGATCAAGCTCGTTCGCGAGTCGTTGGGTTCAACCCCGATGGGTCGTACGAGAAGATGCTCGATCAGGGCCCTCGGGGATCGAGTGAGGAGGCACTTTCGTTCCCCGCCGCGCTCGCGGTCGACGAGGACGGTCTCGTCTACATCTGCGACGCTCCGCGCGACCTGGTCGTAGTGATGACACCCGACAAC
>CAMTXY010000165.1:0-4387 GCA_947085795.1 uncultured Actinomycetes bacterium
CCCAGAGCGCCTGTCTCGAGGAACTGCTTGTACGCCGCAGCCACCGACTCCGGTCCTTTGTCCGCGGCGGCAGCGAGCTCCTTGAGCTTGCGGAAGGTCTTCGCCATACCGATATCGCTGTGACAGAGCTCCTGGCAGGTGAAGCACTCGAGGCATTTCCACGCATCCCCGCTTTCGAGTAGCTCGTTTAGCTCGCCTCGAAGGATGCGCGCGATGACCTCCGTGGGCTGGAACTCGGTGTCCACCTTGCAGACGGGGCAGTCATCCTTGCACGCCTGGCACGCGTAGCACTTGTCAAGCAGCGCAACGTCGAAGTGAAATGCGATCGCCTCTCTGTCGCCCGAACGCATTAGCCACTTACCGAGGAACGGATCGACTGAGACGCGGTGCATGTCGAGTCCGATCTCCTCGGGCTCGTGACCGTAGGTAAGAGCTATGAGCTCCGCGAGGTAGAAAACGGGCAGGTGGATATCCTCGTTCGACCGCTGCAGCGCCACCTGATTGAGGTCGAACTGCTGAAAGCAGGATGGGCAGACAATCACGAGAGCGTCGGCGCCCCCCCCGGAGGCGTCTTGCAGCTTGCGCCTAGCGAACGCGAGTGCGGAGTCACGCTGTCCCACTCGGTCGAGCGCGCCACCGCAACAATCCATCTTCGTGGCGTACTCGACGACCCTTGCACCAAGGGCAGTGAGCAGGGCCTCGACCTTCGTCGGATGCAACGGGTCGTCCCAGCGCACAGCGGGCTGAGGGCGAAGCAGGTGGCATCCGTAGTGAACTGCAACGGTCATTCCCCACAGGGGCTTTGTTACGCGCGCCGAAAGGAGACCGGCTCCTATGTCCTCGGAGAGCCACTCTGCGAAGTGCCGCACCTGGGCGATACCGGCGTAGTGAAGCTCCTCCGGCTCTAGCCGCTCGTTGATCGCGTCACGCTGACGCCAGTGCGTGGCTAGGTGGCTTTGCGACTCCTTGAACGTCGAGTAGCAGCCGTTGCACGGAGTCACCATGTCCCAGCCGCTACGCTCGACGATAGCCAGATTGCGGGCCGCCGTCTTGTAGAAGACCCCCTCGTCATTTGACTTCACTAAGACGCCTTCGGGGCAGCACGTGAAGCCCTCGAGGTCATGCGAGGCGACGCCGAAATCGGCGAAGACCAAGCGAACCGACTTCTCGATGAACGGTAGACGCGCGGGGATGGTGCATCCCCAGAAGACTGCGAACTCCTTCATCTTCCTGCCTCTTCCTTTCGCCGGGATCTCGCGGGCAAACGAAAACGCCCGCACCAGCCGCCTCTTCGCGACTGACTGCGAGCGCCATTGCTCGTCTTGTATCAGGCGGTCACATCTTTGTGACCGTGGCCGGTAGTGTAGCAAGGCCCGCGCCACCTGGGAAGATACGTTCTTATGGGGGCCGCCGGAATCTCGGCGAGCCTGGAAAGCACTCCCGTCAGTCCTCAGCCCCGCCGGTCTCGGCTGCGAGTAAGACCGCCTCGGCGACTTGCCTTAGCGAGAGCCGCTTGTCCATGGCGGTCTTCTGAAGGCGCCGAAAGGCCTCCGGTTCGCTGATTCCTTGCTGCATGAGCACACCCTTGGCCCTTTCGACTAGCTTGCGGACGTGAAGCTGCTCAGAGAGGCCATCGACCTCCTCGGCAAGTGCGCGGGCCTCCGTGAACCGGGCGACGGCGATTTCCATAGCCGGAAGGATGTCGGCCTTCGAGAAGGGTTTGACGATGTAGGCCATGACTCCGGCATCACACGCCTCCTCTATGTAGCCACGTTGCGAGAAGGCCGTGACCATCACCACGGGCGCGATGTGCGACTCGCAGATTTCCCGGGCGGCCGCGAGGCCGTCGACGTTGGGCATCTTGACGTCCATGAACACGACGTCGGGAGTCAGCTCGCTCGCGAGCCGGATAGCCTGTTGACCATCAGCCGCCTCTCCGACGATCTCGTGACCTTCTTCCTCCAGCATCTCGCGTAAGTCCATGCGGATGAGGGCCTCGTCTTCTGCGATGAGAACTCTCACGAGATCGGTCAACCCCCTTCTTCTTCAAGCGGCACGCGTATCGTCACGGTGGTACCGCGCGGAGCAGCCCCAAAGGCCAGTGTGCCTCCGAGGTCATCCTGCACGAGCGTCCGCACGATGGCCAGACCGAGAGTCGAGGTCGCGTCCACGTCGAAGTCCTCGGGTAGACCACGCCCGTTGTCCCGTACTACCAGGTGCAATTCCTCGGGAAGCCGTCTTAGAGTGACCTCCACGGAGTCATCCTCGCCGCCCGATATGCCGTGCTCTAGCGCATTGTGGACGAGCTCGGCTATGACGAGCGCGAGGGGGGTGGCTACGTTAGCGGGCACCTCACCGCTTGAGCCAGAGGTGCTGACGCTCGCTTTACTGTCTGGTCCCAAGACGCTTCGGCGAACCATGTCTACAACCGAGCGGGCCACCTCGGCAAAGTCGATCCGCTCGTCGGTGGAGCCGGCAAGCATGTCATGGACGACGGCCATGGACGAGATCCTCTCAATAGCTTCGCCGAGAGCTCTCACCAGTGCGTCGTCATCCGAACGGCGCGCCTGTATCCGAAGCAGCGACGCTATGGTCTGCAAGTTGTTCTTCACGCGGTGGTGGACCTCACGGATGGTCGTCTCTTTGATCTTGAGTTCCTGTTCGCGGCGGTTCGCCTCCGTGACGTCCTCAACGAGGAGGACCGCGCCGCCAGGGACTGCCATCGCGCGGTAGTCGAGAACCCGGTTCGCCGCTTCCATCTCCGTGCGGCGACAGCCACCTGAGAGCAGGACAGGAGATATCGCAGTCGCACTCCCCGGAAGTTCCGTGACGGACATCCCCTGCACTAGACCGTCAAGAGATGCAGCGCGCAAGATGTTTATGGCGTTGGGACTCGCGTAGACGACGGTGCCGCTGGAGGCGATCCTGACAAGTCCGTCACCGGGACGCCGAGCCGTCACGAAAGGCTCCTCGGTCAGGTTGTCGCGCAATGGACCCTCGCCGAGGACTTCGATCAGGGATTCGGCCGCTTCCATGAACGCGACTTCCATCTTTCCGGGAGATTCGACGACCTGCTCGCTTAGGTGGCGAACCAGGACCGCGTAAGGCCCTGCAACCGGCCCAACAGGATAGGCACGGGTAAAGAACGTTATCCCGCGCGTTACCCGCATACGCTCCCCAACGACCGGTCTCGCGGATGCGAAGGCCTCGTAGGCCTCCGGCTCCGCCTCGACGTCCAGCCGCTGTCCCACGCGAGAGGTGGCGATCGCTGAGACGGCCGTGACCGGTCTGGCGTCCGCGATCGTGACCAGGCTGCCGTCCCTTTCGGGCGCGCACAGGGCTACGTCGCCATAGCCCAAGTCGGCCACTAGCTGCAGGTTGTTGGCGAGGTTGGCGAGGTGAGGTTCCATGAGTCGATTATAGGGACTTCGAGCTTGCCTAAGCCGAGATGATGCGCATGGCCTCCTCGCGCTGCACATCCATGACGTAGTCGAGACCGGATACCTTCGCGGCCTCCTCAGTGAGCGCGAACACGTCACTGCGGCTGATGGAAGGTATGTCGAACTTACGGCTACCGCTCATGAGTTGCTGCAGGCCGACCTTCAACTTGTCGGTGAAGGTGTACAGCGCGATTGCGCCCAGCGGCATCTCGTCGACCTCGTTGCCGTACTTCGCCTTGAGGGTCTCGTAGCTGACGAATATCTCCTCCTTCGTGGTGCCGAACTTCGAGACGGCCTTGGGCAGGTCTTCTTCCTGCATCCAGATGCCGATGTTCTTGCCGACGAATCCGGGAATCATCAGTGCGCGGCCCATGCAGACGGCCTTCGTGTGCGGCGAACCAAGAGCGATGACCTTGTATAGGTGGTCCTCGGTGGAGAAGCCGCCCGCGATAGCGATATCTGGGATGTACGCGCCTTCCTTCTTGGCGAGTTCCTCGATGAGCTGGTTGGTCATGCACTGCAGGTAGAAGGTCGGGATGCCCCACTCCTCCATCATGCGCCACGGGCTCATGCCTGTGCCGCCGGGGGCACCGTCGATCGTGAGGAAGTCGATCTTGGCGTTGCTTGACCACTTGATGGCCATGGCGAGCTCGCGCATGCCGTACGCGCCGGTCTTGAGTGTGACGCGCTTGGCCCCCAGGTCGCGAAGGCGCTGCACCTCCCTATAGAACTCGTCCTCGTCGATGAAGCCGAGGCGGGAGTGGCGCTCGAACTGCCGGATGGCTCCGTCCCTGAAGGAGGCCTGAATGGCAGGATCGGACGGGTCGGGAGTCACCAGGTAGCCCCTGCCTTGTAGCTCCAGAGCGCGCTCCAGCGAATCGACCTTGATCTCGCCGCCAATGCACTTGGCGCCTTGGCCCCACTTGAGCTCCATCGTCTCAACGCCG
>CAMTXY010000166.1:0-7441 GCA_947085795.1 uncultured Actinomycetes bacterium
CTTCGGGATCCGGGGGCCGGCCCCGGGGTGGACTTCCCTGAATGCTTTGTTCCACTTTCCTCGCCGAGGAGAACACTGCCCCGCAGATGGGTACCCTCAACAGGGACCTGTCACCACCGGATCGGAGGATACAACGGATGGAGGCCATCGACGGCGGCGTGTGTTCGGGGCGACCGGGAGTCAGGCGCGTCGTCATCGCAGGCGGAGGCTATGCGGGTACGACGCTGGCGGTCGGACTCGGCAGAGCGGTCAAGCCGGCTGACGGCATCGAGGTCATACTCATCGAGCCCAACCCCTGCCAGCAGGCGCTCTCTGAGCTCGACCTGGTTGCGGTGGGACCCCCGCGTCCCGAATTCTGCGAGCTGTGGCACCCCACGGTCTTTAAGAATCTGCCTGTGACGGTTTGCTACAACCGCGTCGACAGCATCGACGCAACACGCAAGTTCGTCACCGTCGGACCGCGGAGCGAACAGGGCCAGGAGGTCGGGTACTGGCGCCTCGTGATCGCGACCGGCGCGGTCGCCTTCGTGCCCCCGGTACCCGGCCTGGCGGAGCACGCGGTCACCATGTGGTCGGTGGCCGACGCGCAGGAGCTGCAGCGCCGAATCGAAGCAGCGTTCCGGCGTGCGGCGATGATAGCCGACCGTGAGGAGCGCCAGCGCGTGCTGAGCTTCACCGTCATCGGCGGCGGCGCGACCGGCATCGAGATCATCGGCACGCTCGGGCAGATGCTGCCGCTTCGCGCACGAGATGCGGGCCTGGATCCGGACGACCTGCGAGTGCGCCTGATCGAAGGGCGCCAGGAAATCCTCTACGACCTGCCTAAGCCCCAGCGCGCGAAAGCCATGCGCAGGCTTCAGAGCATGGGTGTGGAGCTGGTTCTCGGCTCGATGGTCGAACGGGTCGACGCGGACCGCGTTCACCTCGCCGACGGCCAGGGCATCGACGCGACGGTACTCGTGTTCTGCGGAGGCGCCAAGGCCGATCCTGACGCGACCGGATGGGGGCTTACGACTGACAACGACGGCCGGCTCGTGGTCGACGAGACGTGCCGTTCGCTTCAGTACCCCGACATCTACGTCATCGGCGACGTGTCGTCGTTCCGCGACCCCAAGACGAACCGTGCCCTGCCGATGCTCGCTCAGTTCGCGATCCGCCAGGCGCAGCACATCACCGGCAGCATCATGCAAGAGTCCAAGGGGTCAGCGCCCGAACCGTTCGTCCCCCACATGCATGGCGAGTTCGTGAGCGTCGGTCCTCGCTGGGGCGTCGGCTGGATGTTCGGCTTCAACATCAGCGGTATCCCGGCGATCCTCATGAAGCGCCTGACGTACGTCCTGTACTGGTGGCAGGTCGGACGCCTGCCGCTTGCCTGGAAACGCACGCGCGAGATGTTCAACATGCAGCGCTAGAGGGTCGTGCTGTCTCATGTCATCGGCATGCTCTACAATCAACCCCATGCCCGAGACGTCTTTCAGCCGGAGCGGTGACGACCGTCGGCACCACATGCGATGCGTGTAGCGTTCCTCGGCTCCGGCTCGTCCGGTAACGCCACGGCGATCGAGTGCGACGACGGGGTCGTACTCGTCGATGCGGGATTCTCCGCGCGCGAAACGCTACGACGCCTGTGCGCGGCGGGCATGCGAACCGAAGATGTGCGGGCGATCCTCGTCACCCATGAGCACACGGACCACGTCAGCGGGGTACGCGTACTGGCGAAGCGACTCGGCGTGCCGGTATACGCGACAGCCGGAACGAGGGCCGCCTCACGGATGGACGAGTTCATCTCCGACGCGCGCTCGATCCGTGCCGGCGATACGTTCCGGGTCTCGTCGCTGCAGGTCTGCGCGTTCAACGTCTCGCATGACGCAGCCGAACCGGTCGGCTACCGGATCGAGGGGTCGTGCGGAACGGTCCTCGGACTTGTGACAGACACCGGCGTCCTGCCCGCAGACGCCAACGAGACGCTCGCAGGATGTAACGTGCTGGCCATCGAATGCAACCATGACGAAGACATGCTTCGCGACGGCCCGTATCCCTGGTTCCTCAAGGAGCGCATACGCTCGAACCGCGGCCACCTGTCCAATGCTGTCGCTCTCGATGCTGTCGAGAGGATGGCCTGTGACAGGTTGCGCGCGGTGGTCGGACTCCACCTGTCGAGGCAGAACAACCACGCCGATATCGTGACACGGGGGTTGTCCGAACGAATGGCGCGACTCGGGCTGACCGCGCAGGTTCATGCCATCGCCCAGGACGGCATCAATACGCTGGTGTTCGGAGAATGACGATGGACGCAGTCAGAATCCGGGGGCACCACCTCATCTGCCTGCACTTCTTCCACGGGGCCGGATACTCCGCCGAGTTCGTCATGAACCTCGTGCGAGTCATGGAGCACCTCCGGGATGCCCCGCTGGAGATCGTCGACGGCTTCGATGACGTGTGCGCATCGTGCCCCTCGCTCCGTGACGGGGTGTGTCACCTTGAGCCCGAAGGCGAGACGGGGATCCGTCGTCTCGACGCCCTAGCGCTCGAGCTGCTCGAGGTGGCGCCCGGCATGGTCCTGCGCTTCGCCGAGATACGCGACCTCCTGCCCTTCGTCCTCGACCGCTGGCGTGCGTTGGCATGTGAGGAGTGCGGGTGGGAATGTGAGGAGTGCGGGTGGGAGGACGGCGCCCCGGTGATCGACATCGTGGCGGGCCTGAGCGCGTCTGGCGACCGCCATCGCGACAACCCCGGAGTCCTAGAGCCGCCGATCGATGACTGATCCTATCGCGTCGAGCGCCGCCTCGAAGGTCGCAGTGTGCGCTCCGCGATGCATCGCCTCACGCACGAGCGCGATCGCCTGCCCTTCGCAGTAATCCCGCGACTCGTTGAACCCGTTCACGAACACGAGCGGGCGCGCCGCGGACACCGCCACGCGCAGGTTGCCGAGGTTCGCGCGCCCGAAGGGAACCTCGGCGACGAGCACCGCATCGCTGGACGACGCGAGTTCGCGCACGCGCTCCTCGGCATCAGGAGTGATCTCGCCGAACGGCGGCAGGACCGCGTACTCGATGCCGAGGGTCTCGGCGACCGCCTGGTCGACATCGCCGCGATTGAGCGCCGCAGCCCGTACGGTGTAGCCGGCGAGCGCGAGGCGGCGCATGAGCGGTGCGGCCGCACCCGAACCACCGACCACGAGAACGCTGCCTTTCGACGGCCCCTCGGTGGCGGCTTCGCGCAGAACGGGGATGACAGAAACCGAGCCGGTCACCACGTCAGGCGCCACCACCGCGCG
Organism: uncultured Actinomycetes bacterium; assembly: GCA_947085795.1. Taxonomy (GTDB): domain Bacteria; phylum Actinomycetota; class Coriobacteriia; order Anaerosomatales; family UBA912; genus CAMTXY01. The sequence goes on from CAMTXY010000166.1 coordinate 3,278, forward strand.
AACCGCGAAGACCTTGCGCACGAGGTCGGGGGTGAGGACCTCTGCGGGCGTGCCCGTGACGCCGAGACCGCCGTCGTGGACGACCGCGAGCGTGTCGCTGTAGCGCGCAGCCAGGTCGAGGTCGTGAAAGACGCCGAGGACGGCCAGCCCTGAATCGGCGAGATCGCGCACGAGGTCGAGCACTTGCAGCCGGTGGTTGAGGTCGAGCTGGCTGACCGGCTCGTCGAGCAGCAGGATCGAGGGCTCCTGCGCGAGCGCCTGCGCCAGCGTGAGGCGCTGCAGGTCTCCTCCGGAAAGCGTATCGACGCGCTGTCCGGCCAGGCGCGCGGTGTCGGTCTGCCCCATGACGCGAAGTACGATCGCCTCGTCGGCGGGTGAATGGCGCTCAAGCGCCGCGAGGTGCGGGTGACGCCCGAGAGCGACGTACTCCTCGGCGGTGAACGCGAAGACGGTCGGGGGGGTCTGTGGCAGCACGCCGATCAGGCGCGCACGGTCGCGAGCGGACAGCTCGCCGACGGGGATGCCGGCGACGCGCGCCGACCCGCCGAGGAGATCCGAGCCGCCCGTGAGGCACCGCAGGAGCGTGGACTTGCCAGCGCCGTTGGGGCCCACGAGTCCCACGAGGTCGCCGTGCGCGATGTCGAGTGTGACGCCAGCCAGGACCGTACGGGCGCTGTAGCCGACCGATGCGTCGCAAAACTCGATCCCGGGTCCATGCGGGTCGAAAGGCAGCGGCCCGTCGGCTGATGCGAGCACGGCGCTCACAGCGACCGGCTCCCACGCACGAGCAGCCACACGAAGAACGGCCCGCCTGTGAGCGCCGTGACGATACCGACGGGGATCTCGACAGGTGCGAGCACCGTGCGGGCTGCCAGATCGGCCGCAACCATGATGATCGCGCCGACGAGCACGGACGCAGGCACGAGCGCCCGGTGGTCCGGTCCGAGAGCGAGCCGCACCGCGTGAGGCGTCATGAGGCCGATGAAGCCGATCAGCCCCGAGACGGCGACGGCGCCGGCGGTCAGCAGCGAGGCCGCAGCCAGCACGAGACGCTTGAAGCGCTCGACGTCGACTCCGAGCTGGGACGCCCGCTCATCGCCAAGCAGCATGACGTTGAGGGCGCGCGTCGAGGTCAGCGGCAGGACGAGCCCGAAAGCGAGCATGACGGCCACGACCCCCACGTACTGCCACGACGCGTCCGTGAGCCCACCCATCATCCAGAACACGATGGCCAACATCGACTCGCGGGAGAACACCATGACGAACGAGGTCAGCGCCGCCAGCGTGTAGGAGATGGCGACACCGGCGAGCAGGAGCGATGTGATCTCAAGCCGACCGCGCCATGACGCGAGCTTGACCACAAGCACGATGGTCAGTATCGCACCGAGGAACGCGCCCGCCGGAACCCCGAAGTACCGCAGTGCCGTCGCGCTCGACGTGGCCACGATCACCCCGATGGCGCCGAGACCCGCACCGCTCGAAACGCCAAGGATGTACGGGTCGGCGAGCGGGTTTCGGAACAGCGCCTGGTAGAGCACGCCCGCAGTCGCCAGGCTCGCGCCGACGAGCGCGGCGAGCAGCACGCGCGGCAGGCGGATGTCGATGATCACGGCATCGGACGTCGGACCACCGGCGCCGCTGAGCGCCCTTCCGAGGGCCGCGAAGACCTCGGCAAGCGAAACGCGCACGGCCCCGAACCCCACCCCGGCCACCACCGCTAAACCGAGCATCGCCGCGAGAACGACGAGCGCGACCGGTATCGGCACGCGAGCGCGCACCGGGACGGGAGACACCGGGGATGGGGTTCTAAGAGCCATGAGCGCGGTCGTGTGTCCTACTCGAAGGTCGCCGGATGCAGCGCTTCGGCGATCAGGCGCACACCCTGCACGACCCGTGGGCCGGGGCGGGACACGAGGTTGTCGTCGAGCACGGCCACCCGCCCGTTGATCACAGCGGACAACTTGTCGTAGCCCGGGCGCTTGGCGAGGTCCGACGGGTCGCTCATCGAGCCCTTGGTCGCCAGGTAGACCGCCGGGTCGTCGGTCACCAGCTGCTCGAGCGAGAAGCCTACGTAGCCGGACTCTGTGACGATGTTCTCGCCACCGGCGGCGCGGATCAGGTCGTCGAGCAGCGTGCCCGTCCCAGCGGTGAACAGCGGATCCTGGGCGATCTCGAGGAAGCAGCGCACAGGGGTCTCGGCGGCGATCGCGTCGGCGATGGAGGCGAGTTCGGCACGCATGCCCGACACGATGTCGACGGCTTCGCCCGTGCGACCGGTCGCAGCACCGACGGTCTCGATGGAGGCGAACAGCGCCTCAAGCGTCTGCGGATCGATCGCAAGCACGACCGCGCCGGTGCCTTCGAGCTGCTCGACCACGTCAGCCTGCACGCCGGTGGTCGCGAGAATCAAGTCGGCCTCAGCGGCGGCGATCACCTCGATGTTCGGCTGCACGAAATCGCCGATCTTCTCGATGTCTGCGACTTCGGGCGGGAAGTCGTCGTACGTGGTGACGCCGACGAGCCGGTCGAGCAGGCCGAGTGCGTAGACGATCTCGGTGTTCGATGGGGCGAGCGAGACGATGCGCTTAGGCTCGCTCTCGATCGTGACCTCGCGGCCTGCGTCATCGGTCACGGTCACCGGGAACACGGATGCCGACTGCTCGCCGGAGCCGGTCGCCGGATCGCTTGCGCTGGTACCGGCCCCCGAGCAGCCCGCGAGGGCGAGCATGAGAGCGAGCAGCAGTGCGAGGGCCGCGGTGCGTGCGGTGCGAATCGTGCGGTGGTGCATGAGGCGCTCCTTTCGTCGCTGCGGCCGTAACACAAAAGACCCGCCTCATGTGTGAGGCGGATCTTCGAGTGTCGTCTTGATCTGGAGTTCCGGCGAGGGTGCCGGCTCCGCGAACAAGCCTCGTTACCTCGAAGGCCGCATCGCTGTCACCGGGCAGGTCTCCTGACTTCGCGGGCGCATCTCACGCGCCCGCTTCACAGTGGCGGGTCCGTGCCGGATTCTCACCGGCTTCCCTATTCTCCCGCTTCGGGCCGCGTCTGATACGCGGCGGTCTCCTCGGCGGGCACCTAGTGACGCATATTCGATTGTGACGGAAGCAACGATACACGCTAGGGACGAAGGACGCCAGAGGGAGTAGTTCGGGGGAAAGCCGGGGGCAGGACGTCTGACGCTACGGCCGACGCGAGCCTGGTTGCGCCGCTCGCGCCGGGTCAGAGCCAACACTCCTCGGGATAGTCCACGCGCCAGAGCGTGAGCCCGTGCGCCGGCGCGGTCGGACCGGCGGCGGCGCGGTCGCGAGCCTCGAGGGCCTCCCCGAGCCACGAAGGGTCGCGGCGCCCCGCCCCGACCTCAACGAGGCTGCCGACGATGACACGGACCATCGAGTGCAGAAACGCATTGCCGAGGACTCGTACGGTCACACACTCCTCTCCGAGCACCGTCTCGGGGGCGATGTCCACGAGCTCGAGGACGCGCGCCGTGCCCCCGTCCTTCGCGGAACCGCTCACGCAGAACGACCGGAAGTCGTGTTCGCCGATGAGCGAGACGGCGGCCTTTCGCATCACGACCAGGTCCAGCGTCCGCTCGACCCACCAGGCGTATCTCGACAGGAAGAGCGGCGGGACCGGGCCGGGAGCGAGGCGGTAGCGATACTCGCGCGCGACGGCGTCGAAGCGTGCGGAGAACCCGGCGGAGGTGCGGCGCACCTCGCTGATGACGATATCGGGTCCACACAACGCGTTGATGGAGCGCAGGAGGACCGGCGTTTCCGGCATGGTGTCAGGCGCTTCGAAGCTCACCACCTGCCCGAGCGCGTGCACACCGGTGTCGGTGCGGCCCGCGCCCGTGACCTCGATGTCGGCCCGCAGCACCGTGGCGAGCGCCGCTTCGATGCTGCCCTGCACCGTGCGCTGACCCGGCTGACGTGCGAAGCCGGAGAACGACGCACCGTCGTAGGAGACGACCAGCGCGATGCCACGACTCATCCCTGTCTCCTCCCCGACCCGCTAGAGCACGAACGCGAGCGCTCCGAGAGCCCCGCACCCGACGGTCATGACGAGCCAGTCCCGTCGCGTCAGCCTGCTCTCGTTCAGGCGGGTGCGCCCGTGTCCACCACGATAGCATCGGGCCTCCATCGCCGTCGCGAGATCGTCGGC
>CAMTXY010000167.1:0-8174 GCA_947085795.1 uncultured Actinomycetes bacterium
CTCCTTCGCACCGAACGAAGCATAACGCACCTGAGGCACCCTGGTATCATCGACGCATGACGCGTTTCGACTTCACGGTGCACGCCACCGACACGGGCTCCTCGGCCCGTAAGGCGACCCTCCAGACACCGCATGGACCTGTCGAGACCCCCGTCTTCATGCCGGTCGGCACCCGCGCCACCGTCAAAGGGGTGACCACCCCGCAACTCGGCGACATCGGCGTGCAGGTCCTGCTCGCCAACGCGTATCACCTGTTCCTGAGGCCCGGCAGCGATCTCGTGCGCGAGGCAGGCGGGCTGCATGCGTTTATGAACTGGGACCGCGCGATGCTGACCGATTCGGGTGGCTTCCAGGTCTTCTCGCTGGCCGACACGGTGCGGCTCGACGACGACAGCGTGACGTTCCGCAGCATCGTCGACGGCGCCTGGCACCGCTGGACGCCCGAGGACAACATGCGGGTCCAGGAGGACCTTGGCGCTGACATCATCATGCAGCTCGACCAGTGTCCGCCTTATCCTGCCGAGGAGAGCCTGGTCGCGACCGCGGTTCGTCGCAGCGCGGATTGGGCCGGACGCTGCAAAGCCGCTCACGACCGTGAGGATCAGGCACTCTTCGGCATCGTGCAAGGTGGGCTGTACCCGCACCTGCGTGCCGAAAGCGCGAAGCGGCTTGCCGAGATCGGGTTTCTCGGGTACGGCATCGGCGGGTATTCGGTCGGGGAGCCGCACGACCTGATGCTCGAGTCGCTCGGGCCGGTCTGCGAGGTGCTGCCCGCCGACCGGCCGCGGTACCTCATGGGCGTCGGGAATCCGACCACCATCCTGCAGACGATCGCACTCGGAGTCGACATGTTCGACTGCGTGTTGCCCACGCGCACCGCGCGCATGGGTACCGCGCTTTCGTCGCAGGGGAGGATGAACCTGAAAAACGCTCGTTACACGCGCGACTTCAGCCCGCTCGATCCGGAGTGCCCGTGCTCGACGTGCGCAGGGTACACTCGGGCTTACCTGCGCCATCTCGTCCAGTCCAAGGAGATGCTCGGGTCGATCCTGCTCTCCGTGCACAACCTCGCATTCCTCACCGACCTGACCTCCCGCGCGCGCGAAGCGATCGAACAGGGTCGTTACACCGCGTTCCTAGCCGAGTGGCTCGCCGGTCCTGGCGCCATCGACTACTGACGGCCGGGATTCTCGGCGGGCGGCGTCGGCGAGTGATAACATAAGCATTTGTGGGTGCGGCTGGCACAAAGCCGCACGTGCTGCCGACGACCGGAGGTTCAACGGTGCAAGGTTCATTCGGTTTCTTTTACGTGGTCGTACTCATCGTAGCGTTCTACCTGCTGCTCATCCGTCCTCAACAGGTTCGTGCCAAGCAGATGCGCGAGCTTTTGGCGGCGCTCTCGGAAGGCGATCGCGTCATCACGATCGGCGGCCTACGCGGTACCGTCGTGAGGGTCGATGACGAGACGGTCATCCTGCGCGTGTACGACAACTCGGAACTCGAGTTCGAGAAGGTGGCCATCGCCAAGATCGTAGTGGACATCCCGCCACTTAGCGACACGTCTGACGACGAATCGAACGAAGGCTAGCTAAAGGATCAGCGCGTCGACCGTCTCGACACGCGATCTTCGCAGTGGTGAAATACGGCGAGACATTCGCGCGACCCGCCATTCACGAAAGCGAGTGAGCATGGAACCCAAGCAATGGAACGCGCTTGCCCTGGGCGCCGTCGTCCTGCTCGTGATCGGCTCGTGGCTGCTGTTCTGGCCTCTAGAGAGCAAGATCACCAAGGGCCTCGACATCCGGGGCGGTCTTTCGGTCATCCTGACCGCCGAGGAGACCACCGGCACTGCCATCACCGAAGGGGTGATGGACCGCGCCGAACTCATCGTGCGCAATCGCGTCGACCGGCTCGGCGCCTCGGAAGCCTCGATACAGCGCCAGGGCGCGGCGTCGATCCTCGTCCAGCTCCCCGGGATCGGCAACGCCGATGAGGCGCTCGCCGCTCTCGGCACCACCGGTCAGCTCGAGATTCGAGACGTCGTGAGCGTCGACGCTACCGGCGCCCCGGTGCTCGGCGACATCCTGCTTACCGGTGACGTCATCACCGGGGCGTCGATCAGCACCGATCAGCTCGGCAAACTCTCGGTCGATGTAACCTTTAGCGGCGAGGGCGCCAAGAGGTGGGCTGAGATCACCACCGCGCGTGTCGGGCGCCAGATCGCCATCGTGCTCGACGACATCGTCCAGTCGGCGCCGGTGGTGCAAGAGCCGATCCTCGGAGGACAAACAGCGATCACCGGCAATTTCACGCCCGAAGAGGCCAAGAAGCTCAAGACGGTGCTCGAGACCGGCGCGTTGCCGGTGTCGCTCAAGTTCGAAGAGTCGCGCGTCGTCGGTCCCACCCTCGGACAGGATTCGTTGCGCAAGGGGGTGTTTGCCGCTCTAGTGGGACTCGCGCTCGTCGGCGTGTACCTGATTCTCTTCTACCGTGGACTTGGCGTGCTCTCACTGACCTCCTTGTTCGTGTTCGGCTCGCTGTTTCTCGGTATCCTGGCGGTGCTCTCGTCGTTCGGCTGGTTCGCGTTGTCGCTGCCCGGTATCGCGGGCATTGTGCTCACCATCGGTCTGGCTGCTGACTCCTCGATCCTCATCAACGAGCGTTTCAAGGAGGAAGTCGCGGCCGGCAAGACGATCCGTAGCGCTGCCAAGTCCTCTACGCGTCAAGCGATCGGGACCTCGCTCGACGCCAACCTCGTGACCCTCGTCTCCGCGTTCGTTCTCTATCTCGTGGCCATCGGGCCGGTTCGCGGGTTCGCACTCACACTCATGATCGGTATCTTCTGCACCGTCGTCGTCATGGTCCTGTACAAGCGGCCGATCATCATCGCGCTCGGGGAGAGCGTGATGATGAAGATGCCACGCCTGTTCGCGCTGAAAGGGGGTGGCGGCGGTGCCTAGGTTCGAGATCGATTTCCTCGGCAGGAAGCTCTTGTTCGCGGTCATCTCGGGCGTTCTGCTCGCGCTCGCCATCGGTGCGCTGACGGTGCAGGGTCTGTCGTTCGGAATCGAGTTCCAGGGCGGGACGGTGATCAACATCACCGCCGACGTCCCACTCGAGATTTCCGAGGTGCGCGAGGCGTTCGTAGACGCCGGATTCCGTGAACCGGTGGTGCAATCTACCGAGGACGGCGGTTTCATCGTCCGGGCTAGCGAATCCGATCCCGACGAGGTCAACCGTGCGTTCGGTGACGTGGCTGCGGCGCTCGGTCTGGATCGTGCGGCGGGTACAGTGACGACCATCGGTCCGGGTTGGGGCCAAAGCGTGACCAATGCGGCGCTGCTCGCGCTTGTGCTCTCCGTCTTCGCGATCCTGCTCTACATATCGCTGCGCTTCGAGTACAAGATGTCTATCACCGCTGTGACCGCGCTTATTCACGACATCATCATCGTGCTGGGCATCTACGCGTTGTCCGGTCGCGACGTCACCCCGAACACCATCGCGGCTCTGCTCACGATCATGGGGTACTCGCTCTACGACACGGTCGTGGTGTTCCACCGCATGAAGGAGAACTCCGTCACTCTCGTGAAGTCCACCTTCACCTCCATGGCGAACCACTCCATCAACCAGGTGCTCGTACGGACCATCAATACCTCGGTCACTTCGCTGATCCCCGTGGTGGTGCTCCTGTTCTTCGGTGGTGAGACGCTCAGGGACTTCGCCTTCGCGCTCACGGTGGGACTGTTTATCAGCACGTACTCGTCGATCGGTGTCGCTAGCCCGATCTTCGTGTTGTGGAAGGAACGCGAGCCGAAGTTCCGTGCGCTCGCTAAGAAGTACGCGCAGGCCTCGTAGGCGATTCACGCTTCGAGTCAGACGACGAGCGGAAGGGTCGGCACAGTGGTGTCGGCCCTTCCTGGTAGGATCGCGCCGATGGTGATCGCAGCACATAACCAGTCATGCGGGCATACCGGCCGCTGGGTCGTGCGTGACACGGACGCCGGACTCGTCGCGGCCCTGTCACGCGAGACCGGCCTGCCGGTCGTGCTCTGTCGCGTGTTGATCGGCCGCGGCGTCACGGATGCGGGTGACCTTCGCCGGTTCATCGACTCGTCGCTCGATCGCGAATGGCTCGATCCTGACCTGATCCCCGGCATGGGTGATGCGGCGCGGCGCGTGGTTTCCGCGATCGAGGCGGGCGATCGGATCGTGGTGTTCGGCGACTTCGACCTCGACGGGATCTCTGCGGCGGCGGTGGCTGCACGCGGGCTCGCAGCGCTCGGTGCACACGTCGAGGTGATCGTGCCGAACCGGTTTTCTGAGGGCTACGGGCTGTCGGTCCCGGCGATCGAGCGTATCGTCGCGTCGCGGCCCGCTCTCGTGGTGACGGTCGACTGCGGCATCTCGTCGGCGCCTCAGGTGGAGGCGCTGCGCGCGCGGGGCATCGACGTGGTCGTCACCGACCATCACGAACCGGGGGATGGCGTACCGGTCGGCGTGCCGGTCGCAAACCCCAAGCTGCGGCCGGAGTGCGGGTCGGTCGATCTGGCGGGCGCGGGTGTGGCGCTCAAGCTCGTGCAAGCGACCGGGGCGCTGGCTGGCAGACCCGAGGCGTGGCGTGGCCTGACCGACCTGGCGATGCTCGGCACGGTGGCCGACATCGTGCCGCTTGTGGGGGAGAATCGCGCGCTGGTGACCGACGGCGTCGCACGCGTGCGCAGCGCGCCGCGCGTGGCGATCGCCGCGCTCGCGACGGTCGCTGGCGTCTCGGTCCAATCTCTCAGGGCCGAGGACGTCGCCTTCGCGCTGGCGCCGCGCCTGAATGCGGCGGGACGCATGGCGGACCCCGCCGTCGCGCTCGGACTACTCATGAGCGACGATCCGCTCGAGTGCGAGGATCTGGCGGGCGCGCTCGACGAGCACAATCGGATACGCCAGGACGTGGAGCAGGACTTGAGTGACGCCGCCTTCGCGCTGGCGGACCGAACGTTTCGCGAGGGTGACCGCGCGCTCGTGCTCGCGGGAGAAGGGTGGCACGAGGGAGTCAAAGGCATCGTCGCTTCCCGCCTGGCTAGCATCTACCGGGTTCCGGCCATCCTGTTCGCGATACGCGAGGACGAGGCGACGGGGTCGGGCCGCTCGGTCGGTACGGTGGATCTCCACGCTGCCGTGGCCGCGTGCTCCGCACACATCGTCCGCTTCGGCGGGCATGAGTCCGCTGTGGGGGTCACCGTGCGCGCGGGCGGCCTCGAACGGTTCCGCGCGTGTTTGTTCGACCACCTCTCAACGCTGCCTGCCGAACAGTTCGTTTCCGAGCGCACGTGCGACACCACGCTCGCGCTTCAGGAGGTGTCGGTCGAACTCGGCGTCGAGCTTGAGCGGCTCGAGCCGTTCGGCCACGGCAATCCACGCCCCCTGTTCTGTGCCGACGGCGTGTTCATGAACGCGCGCCAGCGGGTCGGCCGCACGTCGAACCACCTGCGGTTCACGGCGTTCGACGGCATCACGAGCGTGCCCGCGATCGCGTTTCGCTGTCGGGACATCGAGACGGCCGCGCAGACCGACGCCCCGGTGAACCTGGCGTACGAGGTCTCCGTCGACGAGTGGCGTGGACGCAAGAGGGTGCAGATCATGGTGCGCGACTTCGAGATGAGGATCGCTTCCGGCTATGCGCCGGCCTCCGAGCTCGTCGAGGATCTCTTCTCGCGAGCAGACGACATCATCGCGCGCGAGGAGTACGCCGGAATCGCGGATGCCGAGTCGTTTCACACCAAACTGGCTGGCGTCACGTTCGAGGGGAGACAAGACGTGGTCGCGCGCCTGTCACCTGGTCTTCCCCTGCGAGCGGAACGTCAGCCCGACAACGAATATGACGCCAACGCGGTCGCGTTGTTCGACCCGCACGGAGACCAGGTCGGTTTCTTCAACCGTCGGCTCGCCTCGGCACTCGCACCCGCGCTCGACGCCGGTGTCGAGTACGACGTGGAGGTCGCTGACGTCACGGGCGGCGAAGAGGGCCGCTCCCTCGGCGTGAACGTGTGCGTGGCCCGCCGCGGTGAACCGGCCGACGAGGAGCGCGAAGCACAGCGGGTCGTCCGGCGCGAGCAGCTCGCCGTCCTGTCGCCCGAGGCGTTGGAACGAGAGCTCGTCACGGAGTTCATCGGAGAGCGGAGTCTGCACGAGGCGCAGCGCGCCGCGCTCGGAGCGCTCGAGCGGAAAGAGCGATGTCTGACCGTGATGGCCACGGGCCGCGGCAAGTCGCTAATCTTCCACTTGCACGCGGCCCGGCTCGCGTTGCGCGAATCGCTTGCGTCGGTGTTCGTGTTCCCGCTGCGCGCGCTCGTGGCCGACCAGTCGTTCCATCTTGCCGAGGCGTTCTCCGACATCGGAGTCATGGTGTGCACACTGACCGGTGAGTCCGCACCCGACCGTCGCGACGAGATCTTCGCGGGGCTTGCCGACGGCGTCGTCGATATAGTGCTCACGACCCCCGAGTTCCTCGATCACCATGCCGCACGGTTCTCCTCGGCAGGAAGGATCGGATTCGTGGTGGTCGACGAGGCGCACCATGTCGGGACGGCGCGGGTCGGTCATCGCCCCGCGTACGCGCGTCTGGGCGAGGCGATCGACACGCTCGGATCACCGGGCGTGCTTGCCGTGACGGCGACGGCGGGCGCCGAGATCGCCGCTGCTATCCGCGCATCCCTCGGCATCACGACCGTCATCGAGGATCCGACGGTACGAGAGAACCTCATCATCGAGGACCGGCGTGACACCAAGGACAAGGACGGGTACCTCGCCGCACTCTCGGCGCGCGGCGAGAAGGTCATCGTATACGTCAACTCGCGGGAACAGAGCGTGCGGACCGCTCGGATGCTGCGCAAGCGGGTGCCCGCGATCGCTTCCCGGGTGGCGTTTTACAACGGCGGGCTCGGGCGCGCGGCTCGCCACGCGGTGGAGCGTGCGTTTCGCGAGGGCGACCTTTCCATCGTCGTGGCGACGAGCGCGTTCGGCGAGGGGGTCAACATTCCCGACGTGCGCCACGTCGTGCTCCCCCACCTGCCCTTCAACGACATCGAGTTCAATCAGATGTCGGGCCGGGCCGGACGCGACGGCGCTCCGTCGCGCGTCCACCTGCTGTTCGGCGCCGGTGACGGGCGCATCAACGACATGGTGCTGGCATCCGGCGCTCCGTCGCGCGACGACATGGCTGCGCTCTACCTCGTGCTCAAAGAAGCGCAGGCGCTAGACGGCGAAGGGTTCGAGGTGACCAACGCCGAACTCGCCGAGCGGGTTCGTGCGCGCCGCCGGGGATGCGATCTCAATGACCGGGCGGTCTCGGCCGCGGTGTCGGTATTGCGCGAGCTCGGGCTCGTGATAGCCGAGGGCCACGGTCCCTACCGCCGGCTCACAGTGCCGCCCGCGCCGCCTGTCAGAGTCGAGCTGACCGATTCGGTCCGATACGCCGAAGGCCTCGAGGAGATCGCGGAGTTCCGGCGGTTCCGTGAGTGGGCGCTTTCCGCCCCGGTCGCCGAGTTGCTGGCGCGCTTCAATCGGCCTATCCTTCCATCAACGTCCTGAGCAGCGGAATCGAGCAAATGCCAGCAACTATCGAACAGATCGAACGACAGTTGCGCGAGTATCTTCCGGAGGCCGACGCCTCGAGCCTGGAAGACGCGTTCGAGTTCGCGCGCGAGGCGCACGAAGGGCAGTGCCGTAAGTCGGGGGAGCCGTTCCTCGCGCACCCGCTAGAAACGTGCCTTATCCTCGCCGAGCTGCACATGGACACCTCCACGCTCACGGCGGCTCTGCTCCATGACGTGGTCGAGGACAGCGGCATCACGCTCGCGACCGTACGCCAGCGCTTCGGAGATGAGATCGCCGGACTCGTGGACGGAGTCACCAAGCTCGGGCGCATCGAGCTCGAATCGTTGTCCGAGGCGCAGAGCAACAACCTGCGCAAGATGCTCATCGCGATGGCGAAGGACATCCGCGTCATCCTCATCAAGCTGGCGGACCGCCTTCACAACATGCGCACCCTCTCGGCGCTTCCGCCAGAACGCCGCCGTGAAAAAGCGATCGAGACGATGGAGATCTACGGCCCCCTCGCGCACAGGCTCGGCATCTCGAGCATCAAGTGGGAGCTCGAGGATCTATCCTTTTACTACCTTGAA
>CAMTXY010000168.1:0-3058 GCA_947085795.1 uncultured Actinomycetes bacterium
CTAGAGCCACACGATTGCAGCGCCAGCGACTGCAGCGCCAGCTCCGTAGATGGCGGAGGGGGTGGGATTCGAACCCACGGACCCTTGCGGGTCAGCGGTTTTCAAGACCGCCGCGATCGTCCACTCTGCCACCCCTCCGCGCGGGCGACGCGACCAGCAGTCTAGCACGCGATTCGGGGTAGAATCGAGGAGATGCGATGGCGCGCCCGGCGCCACCCCGCGCGGTAGCGAAGGATCCGCCATCCCGTGGAACACACCGACGAGCACTACATGGGCCTAGCGCTGGAGCAGGCGCGGCTGGCCGCACGGATCGGCGAAGTGCCCATCGGGGCGGTGGTGGTGTGCGGCGGCGAAGTGGTCGCGAGCGCGTACAACAGGCGCGAGATCGACCACGACCCGGCCGGTCACGCCGAGATGCTCGCCATTCGAGAAGCGGCTGTGCACCTACAGGGCTGGCGGCTGTCGGAGTGCACCGTCTACGTCACGCTCGAGCCGTGCCCGATGTGCGCGGGTCTCATGCATCAGGCCCGCATCGCTCGCTGCGTGTATGCCGCGTTCGACCCGAAAGCCGGTGCTCTCGGCACGCTTTACGACCTGCATGACGACACGCGGCTGAACCACCGGTTCGACGTGACCTCCGGCGTACGTGCCGAGGAGAGCGCCGCGCTGCTACGTGAGTTCTTCGGCACACTGAGGGGGAGACAGTGACCATGCGATCACGGCTCGCATGGCCGATGACGTACCGCCGGTTCTCGACGTTCATGCTTGCGGCGCTGATCACGACCGCATTGCTGGCGGCTCTCGCGTTCGCGCAGCCCGCGCTGGCGAAGTCCTACACCATGGGGCCGCTCCGGATCGCCGCGGACGTCCGGCCGGACGGCTCACTGTACGTCGAAGAGCAGCGGACGTTCGACTTTTCGGGCGACTTCACGTTCGCGTACTGGGACCTCGACGAGGCCGGGTCAAGCGGCATCGAGGTGATCGGCGTCGATGGCCCGAACGGAAGCTTTGTCCGAACCGGCGATCCGGTCGTCATCGAGCAGCGTGCGCCCGGTACCTTCAGCGTCGCGCAGGAGGGGTCGCTTACGCGGGTCACCGCCTACTTCCGCGCGGTCGACGAACGCATCACGCTAACCGTGCGCTACCGCGTCATAGGCGCCGTGACCCGCTGGGCCGACACCGGAGAGCTGTACTGGAAGTTCATCGGCGACCTATGGGACCTGCCGGTGCACGATGTCGAGATCGGCATCTCGCTGCCCACCGGCAAAGAGCCTATCATCCCCGGCGAGAACGTACGGGCGTGGGCGCACGGCCCGTTCGAGGGCATGGTGCGCATCAACGACACCCAGGGTTCCTCGGCGGGACCGATCGGCGACACGGTCAGTGTTACCGTTCCGGTAGTTCCCGCCAACACTTTCGTCGAGGCCCGGATTGCCTTTCCTGACACGTGGCTCTCGCAGGTGTCGCCCGGCGAGACCGCGATGCTGTCGGCCATACTAGTCGAGGAAGGGCGTCTTGCCGAGGAGGCCAACGCGACGCGCGCAAGGGCGCGGCTGCTCGCCGCGTTCGTTCTTGTCGGGGCGGTTGGTGGGGCGGTCGTCGCCGAGCGGGTGCTGCCGGCGGCGACCGGCGTGCCTGTTGGCGTGGCTATCGCGATGACCGCAGCGTTCATGGGGCGGCGGTCGGCGAAGGCCAACGAGCTGCATGCGAAATACGAGGGTCTGCGCAACTACCTGCGTGATTTCAGCCGCCTTGACGAGCACCCCCCGATGCACGTCAAGCTCCGGGAGCACTTCCTCGTGCTCGCCGTCGTGTTCGGGATCGCCCGGGAGGTCATCGACCAGATGCGCGTGCGCATCCCCGAGGTCGTCAACGACCCGGCGTTCGCGACCGCGTACTGGTGGGCGTACCCGGGTCCGGGTTCCGGCGATTCGCCGGTGGGGTCGCTACAATCCGGGTTCTCCTCGGCGGCGTCGATCGCCTCGAGTGAGATGTCGTCATCGTCCGGCGGAGGCGGCGGGTCATCCGGAGGAGGCGGGGGCGGAGGAGGAGCCGGCTAGGAAGGGACCCACTGTGACCGCATCGGCCGAAACCAAAACCCGGGCGGAGTGGACCCCGCACGTCGAATCGGGTGTGACGCCACTCACACCTGCGCTATGCTTGGCGCTGGATTTGCCGAAACATGAAGTACGCGTGTGGTGGAACCGATGCCGATCGATCGTCTCCGACAAGGGAGCCTCGTTGCAATGAAGAATCGTACGGCGATCATGACCGTCGCAGCGCTGCTGTCCGTGGTTCCGGCCCCTGCGTACGCTGCGACCTTGGAAACCACCGTGACCCCAGGGTGGCCCTCGTATGTCATCGGCATCCTAAGTCTGCTTGCGGCCGCGTTTCTGCTCGTCGACGCGGTGTTGTTGCAGCGCGTCGCTCAAGGCGGCGCGATCGCCGAAAACATCAGCTTCATGGTGCTCGGCGTGGTCTGCCTCGCCGCGTCCGTGCTTGTGAAGTGGATCCTCGGCCTACTGTCATCCGACGTGTCGCTGCCGCAGGTCACGCTCGCCTCCGACGCGCTCGTGTTGCTCTCCATGGTCCTGCTCGGCCTGTACTTCTGGCGCGTGCGCAGCGTGCTGGCGGGCTACTTGAAGACCGCGAAGGCATACGCGAGCGCCGCCACGACACCTGCCGAGGAACTGTCTGCCGCGCCTGCCGCGGAATCCGTGACTGATTCGACTGCGGGTGAAGGTGATACGCGTGTCTAACGTGCTCGCGGGCAGAATCGAGGAGACGCTGCGCCCCGTCATCGGGACGGTGCTCGCGACGGTGTCCGTCGACGTCGAGACGAAGCGCATCGGCAAGACGACCGACACGGTTGATCGCGTCGACCTCCCGGTGATCGCGGACAATCTCGTCAATGCATTGCGGCTCGTCGTGGGCCAGGAGCTCGCCGAGGCCGCAGCCTCCAAGGTCCGTGAACTCGCGTAGGCGGGTCTGTGCGGTGGCGGGTGCGCGCGTTGTCGCGCCCGAGCTTCGCGGCTATACTCGCCTATGCGCTTGCCAC
>CAMTXY010000169.1:0-2621 GCA_947085795.1 uncultured Actinomycetes bacterium
GCTTGTCTTCTTGTGGTGCGGGTGAAAGGAGTTGAACCTTCACGGGGTTGCCCCCACATGGACCTGAACCATGCGCGTCTGCCATTCCGCCACACCCGCGTAGCGCGAGTAGTGATGATATCACTGCTGCTCGGTGCGCGGAAGGAGAGAGGTGGCCGGGTGTGGCAGGCGTCTGCGGGGCACACCCCCCGCCCGGCACTCTCGCCACAAATGTCAGCGACTCCCGCTAGAATGGGTGCGAGGAGGAAAGCCGTGGAGGGTCCGCTCATTCTCGACCGCTACCGACCGCTCGCCGACCTCGCGAGCGGCGGCTTCGCCGATGTCGTCTTGGCCTACGACACGCGCATGCAGCGTCGTGTGGCCATCAAGCGGCTGCCGTTCCCGCGCGATCGCGCGGGCAGACCGGTCATCCCGGCGGGCCTGTCCGAGGCCCGGACCGCCGCGATGCTCAACCACCCCTCCATCGTCACCGTCTACGAGTGGGACACCGACGCGAACGAGGCGTTCCTCATCATGGAGCACGTCGACGGCGTCTCCCTCGCCGACCTGCTCGATGACGGACCTCTCGACCTCAACGAGGCTGCGACCGTCGTCACCACCGTCGCGGCCGCGCTGCGTTTCGCCCACGACAACGGCGTGCTCCACCTCGACATCAATCCGGAGAACGTCCTCGTCACGCGCGACGGCCTCATAAAGGTCACCGACTTCGGCGTGGCGAGCCTCTCGACGTCATCGGGGCACCAGCCGATCCTCGGCGGCACACTCGGCTACATGCCGCTCGAGCAGCTCCGCGACGAGGAGGTCGACGAACGCGCGGACGTCTGGGCCTTCGCGTCCCTCGTGTTCGAATCGCTCACCGCAGCCAACCCGCTGGCGAGCGACACCCTGGAGGGTGCCATCTTCAAGGCCAACGTCATCGACCCGCCCGTGCTCACCGAGTTCGACCCCGCCTTGCCTTCCGAACTCGACGATGTGCTCATCGCCGCGCTGTCCACCCATGCCGAGGACCGCTACCCCGATGTCCGCACCTTCGTCGCCGAGATCCTGCCCTTCCTCGGCGATGTGGAGGACGGCCGCGAATCGCTCGCCGATGCGGTCGCCGCGATCATCGGCGACGGGGAGGACGGCGCGCATCCCGCGGCGGGTCTCGGCGTCTGGGACCGTCTCGTGCATCTCCGGCCGCAGGCCACGCGCCTCCTGGGCACGGCCGTGGGCGGCTGGCTCGCTTATGCGGGTCTGACCGCGCTCCAGCTCGGGTATCCCGCCACACTCGCAGGTGCGGCGCTCGCGGCGCTCGCCGGCGCGCTCGCCCCCGGCCTCGGCGCGCTGCTCGGATACGCGATCTTCCTCCTCGCGCTCGCGCTCACAGGCGACTGGCTGCTCGCTGCCGCGCTCGGAATCTCCGGCGGCGCCCTGTGGTGGACGGCCGGACGCCACTCCGCGGGCTTCGTCGGCGCGCTCGCAGCGCCCGTGCTCGGCGCGGTGTACGTGGCCCTGGCCGTGCCGCTACTCTTCGGCTTCATGATGCGCCCCCTGCGGGCTGCCGGATTCGCTGCGTACGCTGCCGCCGTGACCCTGGTCGCGTCCGCAGCTTCCGGTGCTCGCGGTCCGTACGCATGGGTCGACCCGCGCTGGCTGCTCGACCCGTTCGGTCCGCGCGGCGTGGACGGAGGGGTGCGCGATCTGCTCGGCGACCCGGCATTTGCGGTCGTGGTCGCGGCCTGGGCGCTCGCTGCCGCCGTGACCTCCCTCGCGTGCGCGATAGCAAGCCGCCTTGCGGCTATCTGCGGCGTGGCGCTAGGCGCGCTCACCCTGTACGGCGGTTACACGGCAGCGTCGCTCGTCTCCACGGCGTATGGCAGGTCGATAACGTGGTCGCAGGAAGCCTTGCTTCCGCACCTCATGGCCTCACTTATACTGGTGGTGCTCGTCGTGGCGGCCGGACCGCCCACGAGGGCCGAAGAAGAGTGACTCGGACCACCGGAGAAAGGGCACGGTCGGCTTGAGCATCCTGTCGGACTTCGAAGACCGCATCGCCTCCGCCGTCGAGGGGCTGTTCGCTGGCGCGTTCCGCTCCCCGGTACAGCCCGCCGAGGTCGCCAAGTCGCTCGGCCGTCAGATGGACAAGGGCCGAGCGGTCGGCGTCGAGAAGGTCTACGTGCCCAACCTCTTCACCGTGGCGCTCTCACCCGAGGACGACGAGCGCTTCGGCGGTTTCCTCGACACGCTCGCCGGAGAGCTGTCCACCTACTTAGTCGCCTACGCACGCGAGCACGGTTACGCGATTCCCGGCGCACCGATCGTGCGCTTCGTGGTGGATCCTAGACTGCGGTTGGGGCGGTTCGACGCCTTCGCGGAGCTCGCCTCCGCCGAGGAGCTCCACGTCTCGGATGTCGCGGACCCCCGTGGATCCGGCACCGGCGCTCCGACGCTTCTGGACAATGCTGGCCCACTACCACGGACAGATCCTCAACGCGGCCGAGCTCGCCCGCAGCCTCGGGGTCGGTGAGAACACGGTCCGGCACTATCTCGACATCTTGACCAGCGCCTTCATGGTTCGGCAGCTCGGGCCCTGGTTCGAGAACGTCGGCAAGCGCCTGGTCAAGGCGCCAAGGCTCTAC
>CAMTXY010000170.1:0-1473 GCA_947085795.1 uncultured Actinomycetes bacterium
AGCCGGCCTCCGGCCGGACGTTTGGATTCGCGAGATCGTCGGTGCGCCTGAACAGGCCTACGAACAGCGGGACGAGGACCGGTACGTACGCGCGAGCCCGTGCGATCGGCCCGCCTCGGTCGAATCTCGCGCCCCGGGCGACCTGGGCGACGATGATCCTCTCGGCCTCCTCGGCGGTCGTGGGGATGAAGCGCAGCGCGATCGTGAGCATCATCGCCAGTTCGCTGACGGGCACGTGGAGCCGTTCGAGCGGGCGCATCACACGCCCGAGGGCGTCGGTCAACTCGACGGGAGAGGTCGTGAGGGTCACCAGCGAGGTGCCGAGCACGAGCAGCACGATGCGCGCCGAGAAGAACAGCCCCGTAAGAAGTCCTCCCTGGTCGATGGCGAGCGGTCCCACCCGCAGCAGCGCGGCTGTCGCCGGCTGCCAGCGCAGCGCATGAGCCAGGAGCGTGAACAGAAGGAGGAAGAGAATCGCCTTGAGCCCGCGCACGACGAGGCGAGCAGGCACACGTGACAGCCAGACGGCGACCAGCACGATCACGGCCGCCGTGGACAGACCGGCGAAACCCTCGACCGCGAACAACAACACTGTGAAGGCTGCGGTGAGCGCCATCTTCGCGCGCGCCTCCAGTGCGTGGACCGGCGAGTCGACCGGCACGTACTGCCCGAACGGGACCGGCGGCCTCATGTGGCCCCTCCGTCCGCCAGGCGGCGTTCGTGCGCGGCGAACAGCCGTTGCGCGGCGAGGGCAGGATCGAGCGTGAAGCCGGTGACGGCGAACCCCGTATCTCGCGCAAGCACCTGCGTCTGGAGCACCTCCGGAGGCCGAAGGCCCGCCATGGCGAACGGACTCGGGTCACTCAGGAGCGTCCCGGTGGGTCCGTAGTACACGGTATGCCCCTGATCGAGTATGAGCACACGGTCCGACACGCCGAGGAACTCCTCGGCATCGTGTGTGACCACGAGCAGCCCGGCGTGCCTGCGGGCCGCCATCACTGCGGCGCGTACAGCCGCGCGCCCACTCGCATCCAGGCCGGAGGTCGGCTCGTCGAGCAGCAGGTGTGAAGGACGCATCGCCAGCACGCCGGCCAGCGCGACACGGCGCGCCTCACCACCGGACAGCGTGAACGGGGATCGTTCCGCGAACTCCTCGAATGGCAGCCCGACCGCCTCGATCGCCTCACGAGCGGCATCCGCCGCTTCGGGCTGAGTCATTCCCTGGTTCCGGGGACCGAACGCCACGTCGTCGACGATACGCTCGGCGAACAGCTGGCTTTCGGGACTCTGGAACGCCAGTCCGACCCCTCCCGCGAACCCGAAGACCGGCCCATCCACGGGACGGCCATTGAGAACCACCGAGCCGTCGGAGGCCGGCAGCAGCCCTGCGGCGACGCGCAACAGCGTCGACTTACCCGAGCCGGTGGGCCCGAGCACGAGCACCAGCTCGCCGACCTCGAGATCGAGCGACAC
>CAMTXY010000171.1:0-4687 GCA_947085795.1 uncultured Actinomycetes bacterium
AGCCGGCGCCCTTGAGGAACACCGAGCGCGCGATATCGACCATATAGCGACCGGGGAACAGGTACGAGACCCACTGGAGGAACGTCGGGATGCTGTTCAGGGGAAACGCGAATCCCGAAAGCATGAAGCCGGGCAGGAAGCTGACCATGAGGCCGGTGAGGTTGGCGACGTCCACGCTCGAGGCGCGTGCCGAGATGACGAGCCCGATGGAGAGCGAGCACAGGACGAACAGGAGCGTGCCGATGGCCAGCGTGAGCAGGTCGCCGCGCAGCGGGACGCCGAACACGGTGACGGCCACAAGCGTGATGCCGAACATGTTCGCGAAGGCGAGAAGGACCCATGGGACCACCTTGCCGGCCATGAGTTCGCCACGGCGGACCGGCGAGACGGCGATCTGCTCGAAGGTCCCCAAGTCGCGTTCGCGCACGAGGGTGACGGCGGTCTGCTGGATCGTGACGATCATGATGATGACGACCATCAGGCCGGGTATGAGGAAATCCGCCGAACGTCGTTCGGGGTTGTACCACGTGCGCACGCGGGTGTCGATGGCGCCGAACGCGGCGACGTCGAGCGCGCGAACCTCGGCCCACTCGACGAACACCTCGCGGTCGAGCCGGTGGTTGAGGGCCACCGCGTACGCCTGACCGAGTTGCGCGGAGTTGGGTTCGGAGCCGTCGATGAGCACCGCGACCCGCGCCTGCTCGCCGCGCGCGATCGCCTCTGCGAATCCCGGCGCGACCATGACTGCGACACGGGCGCGCGAAGTGTTGAACATGGTGTCGACCTCGGCGTGCGAATCGACGCGTCCGATCACGTGGAAGAAATCGCTGTGCTCGTAGGCCGAAAGGTACGCGCGGCTATCCGGCGTGCGGTCGCCGTCGAGCAGCACCGTGGGCACGTCTCGCACGTCGAAGCTGATGGCGTAGGCGAATAGCAGCAGCTGCAGCACGGGCATCGCGAGCACAGAGACGAGGATGCGCGGGTCGCGCCGGATATGGACGAACTCCTTGCCCGAGATCGCGGCCATGCGTGCGAGTGCGGCTCTCATGCGGGATCGCCGCCCATCGCGGGGCCGGTCTCGATCCCGGCGTCACCCGCGGCGTCACCCGCGGCGTCAGCTTCGGGGCGCGTGCGGTCGAGGCGGGCCTTCTCGGCGAGGAATGCGAACGCGGTCTCCATGTCGACGTGCCCGTCGACCGCGTAGGGGTGCGGCACGCGGGCCTTGAGCGCGGCGGGCGTGTCGTGCAGCAGGATGCGGCCCTCGTCCATGAAGGCGATGCGTGTGCAGCGCTCGGCTTCGTCCATGTATGGCGTGGCGAGGAACACCGTGATGCCGTCGCGGCGCAGGCCGGAGATGATGCGCCAGAACTCGCGGCGTGACACCGGGTCCACGCCGGTGGTCGGCTCGTCGAGCAGGAGCAGGTCCGGCCCGTGCATGAGCGTCACAGCGAGCGCGAGCTTTTGCCTCATGCCGCCCGAGAGGTGCTCGGCGCGCCGGTTGGCGAACCCGGAGAGCCCGGCGAACTCGAGAAGGCGCTTGGAGCGTGCTCGCATCTCGGCACGCGGCACACCGCGCAGTCTGCCGAAAAACGCGAGGTTCTCAGCGACGGTGAGGTCCGGATAGAGGCTGAAGCGCTGTGAGAGGTAGCCGATACGCGGCTTGACCGCTGCCGCCTGCGTGACGACCGACTCGCCGAACACGAGCGCGTCACCCTCTGAAGGCGCCAGAACCGTCGCGAGCATGCGAATGAGCGTCGACTTGCCCGCGCCGTCCGGTCCGACGAGGCCGAACACCGAGCCTGCCGGCGCCTGAAGCGTGACGGCATCGACCGCCGTCACCGCCCGGCCGAAGCGGCGGGTCAGCCCGCGTATGTCAAGCGCGAGGTCCACGTCAGAACGTCACGTCCACCGGCATACCCGGCTTAAGCGCGTCGGCGCGGTTACGAATCTCAAGCCGTACCTCGTAGACGAGCTTAGCGCGCTGCTCTTTCGTCTCGACGTTGGAGGGCGTGAACTCGGCCTCCGAGGCGATTCGCGTCACGGTCGCCTCAAAGGTCTCTGCCGAGGAACCCGTGCTGACCGTGGCGCGCACGCCGATCTGGAGCTGTGCGATGCTCGTCTGAGGGACGTAGATGCTCACGTACAGACGCGAGAGGTCCGCGATGGTGGCAAGCGTCCTGCCGGGTGACGCGTTCTCGCCGGATGAGGCCACGACCTGAGTCACGCGACCGTCTACGGGTGCGGTGACGGTCGCGTAGCCAACCTGTACTCTCGAAATCTCGAGCGCAGCCTGCGCCTGGTCGAGGCGAGCCTGCGCCTGATCGAGGACCGCCTTCGACGCTTTGTCCGTTTTCGACTGGTTGAGCAAGGCGCGAGCTGCCTTGACGCCCGCCTCGGCATGTCTGACCTGCAGCTCGAGCAGCTCGGTATCCAGCTCGAAGAGCACGTCGCCCACGCTGACCTGATCGCCGGGTTCAACCGACATCGTCGCGATGCGACCGGCGATCATCGAGGAGACCGCGACCTGTTCGGCCTCGACGGTGCCGCTCCCCTTCAGGGCGCTTTCGGGCTCGACGGTTCCATCGCCGTACGTCACCCACGCCCACCAGCCGGCCCCGCCAAGGATCGCGATGACGACCACCGCGATGATGATTCGCTTCAGCATCTTCCTAGCTCCCGTCTGCTTGGGGTACCGAAATCGCGAACATGACGTCAGCGGGCGTGCCCGCAGGCAACACCTCGCCGGTCTCGATCTGCACGAGGACGCGAAACGCGCGGGTAAGATGAATGCCCGGGGAGGCGAACCGCGTGGGAGGAAACACGTACGCGTCCCCGATCTCCACGACCCGGCCGACGAGCGCCCGACCCGGCAGTGAGTCGACGTAGACCGTGGCCTGGGTGCCCAAGACGATCTGCCGCCGGGCGGCTGGCCCGAGGAACGTCTCGACGCGGGACGGTTTCGTGGGCCGCACGCGAACAGCCGGCGCTCCCGCCGCCAGTACCGAGCCTGCGGACGCGACCTCGACTACGAGGCAATCGACCGGGGCCAGGATCACCGCTTCGCGCGCACGCGCCGCCGCGATCTCCAGCCCGATCTCGCGTGCTTCCACGAGTGCGGCGGCCGCCTCGCGGGCGCCCGACAGGCCCGCCAAGGCCGTCTCGAGGTCCGCTTCGGACTCGAGTAGTCGTTCGATGCCCGCCCGCGCCTCCTCAAGACCCGCGTCGATGCGCTCGATCGCTTGCTCCAGTCGACGGACTGTCGCGATGGCTTCGGGCGTCGGCGTGGCCGGTTGCGACGGTGCGGGCGCGCTTGCGGTGTCCGTGGAAATCCCGGCAGCGCGCCGCGCGGCTTGGAGCTGCACCGCGACCCCGGCGCGTTCAAGCTCCAGGTTGATGATGGTCTCATGTAGCTGAGCCGTCTGCGTAGTGATGTCCGCACGGTTCTTCTCGATCTCTTCGAGCAGAGCTCCTACCAGGCCGGACTCAGCGCGGGCGCGGCTGAGGTCCGCTTGCGCCGCCTTCTCGGCGGCATCCGGAAGCGCGCCATCGAACGTGAGGAGTGGTTGACCGACGAGTACGCGTGCTCCGACGGGTGCGTCGACGCGCGCGACACGGCTCCAGGCGACGGGCGCAGCGGCCATGACGGCGTCGGGCGATGGCGTGGCGTCGTCGGAGCGCTCCGAAGTCGAGATCGACAGATCGGGTACGGAGACAGTCACGAGGTCGTCCACGACGCTTCCGTTCAGCAGCAGGATGCCGTTTCTGGAACCACCCACCGAGGAACCTCGGTTCGATGCGCACCCCGAAGCGGACAACACGAGGGCTGCCAGCAGAGCCATGCTGATGACCGGGCGCGCGATACAGCGCATCTCCAAGACGGTCCTTTCAGTTCTTGCGATGCAGGCGAGGGGGCATGTGCACGACCAGTCTACCAAGACAGCCGTTCGGTGCGCGTCGCCCGGTCGTGCCAGTGGGCCGGCGCGCGCGTCAACGCGTCGGGTGGCGCATCCCGGCGGGCTCGGGCATACTATCCGCGGCGTACGCCGCACCGAACACTTCCAGGGAGCTCATCCGCATGGCCGGCATAGTGCTCATCGGCGCCCAGTGGGGCGATGAAGGCAAGGGCAAGATCACCGACCTGATCGCCGACGACTTCGATTACGTCGTCCGCTTCCAGGGCGGCAATAACGCGGGTCACACCGTCATCCACGGCGGCCGCACGCTCAAACTGCACCTCATCCCGAGCGGCATCATGTATCCGCACATCACGCCGGTCATCGGCAATGGGTGTGTGATCGACCCGAAGGTGCTGCTCGAGGAGATGGACCGCCTCGAGGCCGACGGGCTCTCTACGCACAAGTTGCTCATCTCGTGCAACGCGCACCTCATCATGGGCTACCACCGCGATCTCGACGGTGCGAGCGAACGACGCCTCGGCAAGCTCGAGATCGGAACGACGCGCCGCGGCATCGGCCCGGCGTACATGGACAAGGCCTCGCGTATGGGCCTGCGGGTGCAGGATCTGACCGACGAGCACATCTTCCGCAAGAAGATCGAAGCCGCGCTGCACGAGAAGAACGACGTGCTGGAGAAGATCTACGGCCTACCGACCTACACGGTCGACGAGATCGCCGAGGAGTACCTCACCTACGCCGAGCGGCTCGCTCCGCACATCGCGGATACCTCG
>CAMTXY010000172.1:0-4793 GCA_947085795.1 uncultured Actinomycetes bacterium
TCCCTACACGACGCTCTTCCGATCTGCCGTACCTCACCGACTGGCGCGGTGACGAGGAAGACTCGCTCGGCATCGAGGAGGCCGCATCGAACGCCGACGCGGCCACCGGGGCGGAACTATGTATGGCCGCCATCAGGCTGCCCTACGTCTCCAACTTCACCGACATCGCCGCACTCGGGGCCGAGCCGGACGTCGCCATACGCTGGGCGCGCACGCCGGCCGACCTCATCGGCGCCGACGGAATCGTCATCCCCGGCTCCAAGTCCACCGCCGACGATCTCGCGTGGCTCCGCGCCACAGGCCTTGCCGAGGCGATCGGTGCGGCCGCACGAGACGGCGTGCCGGTCGTCGGCATCTGCGGCGGCTACCAGATGCTCGGGCGCCGGATCGAAGATCCGCTCGGCGTGGAAGGCGGCGACGCCGACGGTCTCGGCCTGCTCGACATCACCACCGTGTTCGACGCAGAGAAGCGCACCGTGCGTGCGAGCGGAACGCTCACCGGTGCCGCGCTCGCGCCCGTCGGCACTCCGGTTCGCGGCTACGAGATCCACATGGGGCGCACGACGCGTGGTCCGGCCGCGCGGCCGCTCGTACGCCTCGAGTCCGCTGATGGCCGCGCGTACGACGACGGCGCTGTGTCAAGAGAACTGCCCATCTGCGGCACGTATCTGCATGGCCTCTTCGACGCCGCCGCGCTGAGGCGCGCGTGGCTCGACCGTCTGCGGGAGCGTCGCGGGCTCGAACCGCTGCCGTGCGAGGCGATCTCGCGCCTCGCCGACCCTCTCGACCGCCTTGCCGACATGCTCGAGGAGCATCTCGACGTCGCGGCCGTCGTGGGTATGATGGGGCTCCAGGAGGTGTCGTGAGATACGACCACGGCGGCGCGCCGCACACCTCGATCGACGCGAGCGTGAACGTTAACCCGTTCGGCCCGCCTGCAGCGCTCGACTACGTGTTCGCCCGCGCCCGCGAGACGGCGATGCGCTATCCCGAGATCGACGCCGGGCGCGCCCGCATCGCGTGGGCCGAGCGGCTCGGCGTGGCGGACGAACGCGTGCTCGTCGGCAACGGCGCCAGCGAGCTGATCTCGCTGGCGATGCGTGCGCTGCGACCGACGCGCATCATCGTCTTCGAGCCCTGCTACTCCGAGTACGCCTCGGCAGCCGAGTCGTTCGGCGCCGAGGTCGTGCGGCTGCGCCTCCAGTTCGACGGCACCGCCTGGTCCACGCCGCTCGGCGACTTCGAGCCGCTTCCTGGAGACCTGCTCGTCGTCGGCCAGCCGAACAATCCGACCGGACACCTGACGTCGTCCGACGCCGTCGCCGAAGTCGCTCGCTTGGGCGCGCGCGTGCTGCTCGACGAGTCGTTTCTCCCCTTCCTCGCCAAGGCCGACGACCTCTCCATGGCCTCGCGCGAAACTCCGGGCGTCCTCGTCGTCAGTTCGCTCACGAAGATATTCTGCGTTCCGGGCCTGCGCCTCGGTCTGTTCATCGGCGACGCTCCGACCATCGCGCGCATGTCCGCGCTGCGCGACCCCTGGAGCGTGAACGGTCTTGCTGCCGAGGCCGCCGAGACGCTCGCTCGCGAGGGCGCCTATCTCACCCGCACCCGCATGTGGCTTGCCGAGGAGCGGCCCCGCATGGCGCGCCTTCTCGGCGACGTCCCCGGTATCCGCGTTTGCGACGGCGTTGCGCCCTACCTCCTTGCTGAGCTTGCCGAGGGCGTCTCGGCGACGGACCTGCGTGATGCGCTCGCCGCGCGCGGGATCGGTGTGCGCGATGCCTCCATGTTCGTCGGTCTCGGACCCCGCTGGCTGCGCGTTGGCGTACGCACCGCGGTCGAGAACGCTCGAGTCATCGCCGCCATCGCCGAGCATTGCAAGGCGAGCGTCCGATGAGCTGGCTCGCTGCACGCCCGCTCGTGGTAGCGCTCGCGCTCGCGCTCGATCTTGCGCTCGGCGATCCGCGGTATCGGCTGCATCCGGTACGACTCCTCGGCGATGCGATCGCGGCGGGGGAGCGGGCGCTGCGGCGCGTCCCGCTTCCCGAGCGGGAGGCCGGCGCGCTCCTGGCGGCCGCGACCGTGATCCTGGCGGCTGGCATCGCGCTCGCGCTCAGCTTGCTTGCGTGGCGCCTCGGCGGAACCCCCGGCGGCGTCGCCACGGAGGCGCTGCTCATCTATTTCGCGCTTGCGGGCAGAGCGCTCGCCGACGAAGGTCGTGTGATCCGGGTGCGCCTCGCCGCCGACGACCTCCCTGGCGCCCGGGCAGCACTCGCTGGCGTGGTCGGTCGAGACACCGCGGACCTCGACGAGTTCCAGATCGCACGAGCCGCGATCGAGACCCTCGGTGAGAACTCCGTGGACGCGCTCATCGCGCCGGCGTTCTGGGCGCTGCTACTGGGACCGGCCGGCGCGTGGCTGCACAAGGCAGCGAGCACGCTTGATTCGATGGTCGGGTATCGTGATGAGCGCTACAGGCGCTTTGGCACCGCAGGTGCGAAGCTCGATGATCTGCTGGCGTGGGTGCCTGCTCGGCTCGCCATCCCGATGGTGGCGGTAGCCGCGGCAGTTGTACGCTCAGACTGGCGCGCGGCATGGGCGACGGGCTTGCGCGATCGCCTGCACCATTCGAGCCCGAACTCGGCGCACGGCGAGGCCGCATTCGCTGGCGCGTTGGGGGTGCGGCTCGGCGGGGTCGGACACTACGCAGGCGTGCCGTCGCAACGGGCGGCGATCGGCGCCGAGAATGCCACGCCGAGCGGGTCGGACCTAGGGGCCGCGGTGCGGCTTCTGCTGGTCGTCGAGATGCTGATGCTGGCGTTTGCAGCGATGGCTGTGCTGGTCGCGTTCGCACGCGCCTAATACTTACTTGCAGAAGTGCGCGTACTTCTGTTAGCATGGTCCTCAGGAGGTGGGATCATGTCGCAGATCAGCGCGCAGGACAGGGAGACGCTCGAGACATGGATCCGGGCCGCGACGACCGAACAGCGGCTTGTGACCCGCGCCCGCATCATCCTGGCGCTCGCGGACGGGTGCACGAACAAGCAGGCCGCCGAGCATCTTGAGGTGCGAACGGCCACCGTCAGCAAGTGGCGGGGGCGCTTCGCGAAAGCCGGACCGGCGGGCCTTTGCGACCAGCCGCGCTCCGGCAGGCCGCCGACCTACACGCGTGAGACCGAGATGCGGGTCCTGAGCACGCTGGACGCACCGCCGCCGGACGGCTACGCGCAGTGGAACGGCTCTCTGGTCGCCGCTGCGCTGGGGGACGTGTCCGCATCGCAGGTGTGGCGCATCCTTCGCGCGCACGGCATCTCGCTGCAGCGCCGACGCAGCCGGTGCGTGTCGACCGATCCCCGGTTCGCCGAGAAGGCCGCAGACGTCGTGGGCCTCTACCTCGACCCTCCCGACAACGCCGCGGTCATCCGCGTGGACGAGAAGCCCACATCCAGGCCCCCGAGCGCGACATGTGGCTGGCCAGGCACAGAAACGTGCACTTCCGCTACACGCCCACGCACGCGAGCTGGCTCGACCGGATCGAGGTGCACCAGACGGCGCCCGAGTCGAAGTACGCGGATTTATGTCGCTAAGTACTAGTGTCACGTACCGCAAGCGGGATTCGCATCGCCGAACGTGTTCGATTTCGACCTGACTCGCTACGCTCGCAGGTCATCTCAAACACGTTGGCGCCGCAGCCGGTTTCGTTCTCCGTACGTGATGCCACGCATCGGTTCTCGTGGATATACTTGGGATATCCATTGGAGGTGGCCGCGATGATCGCCAGGGTTCAGAAATGGGGCAACAGCCAGGGTCTTCGGCTCAGCAAGAAGCTCCTGTCCGACGCCCAGATCGAGATCGGAGACGCTGTGGATGTTGCAGTGCGCGACGGTACGCTCGTCCTAACACCGGTTCGCCGCGTCAGGGGCCGAGTCGACATCGAGCAGCTGGTCAGGGAGATTCCCGGGGACTACAAGCCCGGTGAGCTCGATTGGGGTTCCCCCGTCGGCCAGGAGGTTTGGTAGATGGGGGCCTACGTCCCTCGGAGGGGGGACTTCGTAGCCTTGACGTTCGACCCGCAGTCCGGGCACGAGCAGCGCCGGTCGACGTCCCGCTCTCGTGGTCAGCAATGACCTGTTCAACAAGCACACCGGACTCTGTATCGCGTGCCCGATCACAAACACGCGCCGCGACTACCCGTTCCACGTCTCGATCCCGGCGGGGGAGGAAGTCACCGGCGTCGTCATGGTCGAGCAGGTGAAATCGATCGACTTCCGCTCTCGTAGCGCGAAGCGCATCGGCAGCGCACCGGAGGAGGTCGTGGAGGAAGTGCTGTCAATCCTCGACGCGTGTATCTACTGAGCTGAGCGCTAACCATGAGATCGAGCGGACAACGCTGCGCGTCGCCGCTCATCTCAAACACGTTCTACGAATCCGGCCGGTGTGTCGGTCGCCGTGACGTATGACGCGCGGCGTTATACTATCCTCTATGGTCAAGTCGTTCGCGGACGCTGAGACAGAGAAGGTGTCCCGTCGGCAGTCCTCGCGCAGACTGCCGGGCGACATCCAGTCGGTCGCGCTGCGCAAGCTTCGGATGCTGGACAACGCGCACGCGGCCGACGTCTTGCGGAACCCTCCTGCCAACCGACTCGAGAAGCTGACCGGCAGACGCGAGGGTCAGCACAGCATCCGCGTCAACGACCAGTGGCGCGTGTGCTTCGACTACGTCGTCGCCGACGGCGACGTCATGCACGTCCGCTTCAACGTGTAGGGGGATCCTGATCTCGCCGGACCCTCCA
>CAMTXY010000173.1:0-2474 GCA_947085795.1 uncultured Actinomycetes bacterium
CGAACGGGTAGCCCTTCACCTGACCGGTGATCGGGCACAGAATCGCGAGGCCGACCTTGCTGTTGTAGGAGCCGGGTGAGAGGACCAGGGCGGGCCTGCGGCCGGACTGCTCGTGTCCGACGCTCGGGTTCATCGTGATCCAGACGAGATCGCCACGTTCAGGAGCCCAGGCCATGCTACCAAACCTCCGAGCCTTGGGCCGGACCTGTGTCGACCTCGCCGTGCAGATTGGATTCAGTGACGCCCGCGAGCATCTCATCGAGGCTCGGTGTCCATGTGGACGAAGGCTCCACGAGGAGACCGCCCTCCACGAGTCGCATCTCGACGGGAGAGTCGTCCTTGAGGCCGACTTCCTCCGCGAACGTCTTGGGGATTCTGACGGCGAGGCTGTTGCCCCATCGCTGAACCTTGGTCTTCACAACGACCTCCTTGCGGAAGGTATCTACAATGAGTATACCACGCAAGGCGACACTCGTAACCACGCCAACGATGCTTGGTGTGTCCAACGTGCTGCGCATGAGCGGCAACGCGAAGCGGCGTCCGTCTGGATGCGCTTGAGTTAGGCCGGCCGAACCCTAGCTCGGCTCCGTAGTATCGACACGCCAGGCGGTCGCACGCATCCGTTGGAAGAGGACCCGGGCTCCATACCCGATGCCAGCACCGACGACGTTCAGGATCACATCGTCGATGTCCGCGCTGCGACCGAGGAGAAACTGGGTCACCTCGATGGCAAGCGAGACCCACACACTAAGGACAAGCACGCTCCGAGGGCGGCGGAAGCGTTCGCTCACGAGCGGGGCGAGCAGGCCGAGGGGCACGAACAGCGCCACGTTCGCCGCAAGGTTCAAGAACGCTACCGAACCCCAATCGCTCACCCGGTCGTTCTGAGTGAACAGATAGGCCCAAATCGTGTTCATGGGGACGAGATTGTAGCTCCGATACCCACCCCTGATGGTCTGAACGTAGATCTCCAAATCCTCAATCCCGTAGAAGCCACGAGGTAGCAGCGTCTGGGACACGATAGCGATGCCGTAGGCCGCGCTCGCCGCAAGGAGTAACTCGCGTGACCAGACGGGCGTCTGTCTCCTGATGCTCAGGTAGAGAAAGCGCAGCAAGATGTAGACGGGGAATAGCACCGCCACGTAGCGAAGCATGTCCTGCACGAAGAACTCCACCAGGCGCAATCGCATCCTCCAACTCAGGCCTGTTCATCGGGTGCCCCCCAGGCTCGGTCTAACGTCCGGCGCATGAGCTGCGCCCGTTGACTTCCATGGTAGCCGAGGACTCGCGAAGTCGGGTCGATGCCCTGGTCAGGAGTCAGCCCCGTCGGTCAGCTGGCTCGCTCAAGCCGCTCGGCAATCCAGACCTTGATGATGGACTGCCGGGTCACGCCGAGCCGGCTCGCCTCACGGTCGAGCGACTCGACCATCCATACGGGAAAGTCGACGTTCACGCGCTTCTGGACCCGGTTGGGCCGGGTCGCGCTCGACAGGTCGAACTCGTCTAGGACATCCTCGATGCCCTCGTCGAACTTCTTGTCTAGGTCACTCGCTTTCATACGCCTGCACCTCCCTGGGCCGGGATCTCCTGACGGAGATGAGCCGAACGGTCTCACCGCGATAGGTCGCGATTGCAGACCAGTACACGTCGCCGATCCTGCCGATGAAGAGGAATCTCGACTCCGCGTCGGAACGGGCAGCCAGACACAGCAGGTCGCCGTCGAGCCACAGATCCTGCGCCTCCAAGAAGTCGATTCCGTGCCTGGCCTTGTTGGCGCGGCTCTTGGCCTCATCGAACTCGAATGCGTACTGCATATGCCCCTCAATCCTATGACAGTATAGAAACTATACCCATACTGATGCTAAGTCAACCGGAGAGGGGTCCCGGCCGTACGCATTGCGCATGCCAGACGGTGACGGTCTCGACCAGGTTGGTGCCGCGCCTGGAGACAACCCGATATGGGCCGACGAGGAGTTCGCGGACGTCGTCGCGCTCCAGCTCAGGCACGACCCTTCCGCTGTCGGGGAAGGTCATGAGCAATCTGACCTGGTCGAGAAACCGCTCCAGCCATCGACGGGCGGCAACTGGACGGTCTGCGGCGATGAACGCCACCGCCTCGTCCACCTGCTCATCAGTCAGCGAAGACCAGACGACTCTCACTTGAGATAGCGTTCCCGAAGGCGTCGCTCAACTTCCTCGTGCGCGACAACCTGGCCTGCGTCGGCCTGTGCGAGTCCGGTCTGGACACTCTTCATGAAGGCGAGTTGGTCGAGCAGATCCTCGTAGACATCGACGTCCAGGAGGACGGCGGTGCTGCGGCCATTCTGCGTAAGGATCAGTGGACGCTTCGTGGAGTGGACCTGCCGCAGCACTTCGGAGGCGTGCGCGCGGAACTCCGTGACCGGACGGACGTCAGTGGATGGACGGAGTGGTGCCATCGCGGACCTTCAAGATGAGGGATGCCATCAGGTACA
>CAMTXY010000174.1:0-3032 GCA_947085795.1 uncultured Actinomycetes bacterium
CGCTCGCGCTCGCGGGCGTGTTCCCGCTCGCTGGCTTCTTCAGTAAAGACGAGGTCCTGTACGTGGTCTGGAAGGCTGCGCCGATGGCGGGCGCGATGCTCTTCTCGGCCAGCATCCTCACTGCGTTCTACATCACGCGGGCCACGATGCTCGCGTTCGCAGGATCGTATCGCGGTGCGGGCCACCCGCACGAGGGCGGAAGCGCTATGGTAGCGCCTCTACTCGTGCTCGCGGTTCCGGCTGCGGTGCTCGGGTGGTTCGCGGGACCGATCGCCGAGACGCTCGGCGCCTATGGCGGGGAGATTCACCTGTCGATCGCGCTCGCTTCGACCGCTACCGCCGCGCTCGGCATCGCCGCCGGCATCCTCGTGTTTCGCGGCGGGGCGCAGGCAGACGCGACTATCGAGGCGAGGGCCGGTACGGTGTGGCGCGTCTTGCGTGGCGCCTACGGCTTCGACGGCCTCGTCGCCAGGATCGTCGTGGCACCGGTCGTCTCGTTCGCTGACAGGTTGTACCACTCCGTCGACCGGGCTCTGATCGATGGGGTGGTCGAGGGAAGCGCCACGCTCGCCGGTCGCCTCGGCGATACCGCGCGCAGACTCCAATCCGGCGACGTGCAGTGGTACGTCTCGCTCACGCTCACCGGCTTCATCGTCCTGTTCACGCTCTCGATGATGTGGGAGCGCATCGTCGCGTTCCTGGCGGGAGGGGGGTAGCCGATGCTTCAGGTGGACCTGCTCGTGCTGCTCCCGCTCGCCGGCTCGGCTCTCGTCGCCCTGTCGGGGGCACGCGCGCGCTTCGTCGCGTTGTTCGGCACGCTCGCAACCGCCGGTGTGCTCGCCTCGCTCGTGCCATCGGGCGTTTTCTCCGGCGCTGCGGTTCACGGTCTGATCGACCCGGCGGACCCGGGACGTCCGTGGCTGCTCGTTCTTGACGGGCTATCGACTCCACTCGTGGCGCTCACCGCGCTTCTGGCCGTCGTGGCGGTTCTCGCGTCGTGGAACGTGACCGACCGCCCGGCCGCGCACCATGCGTTGTTGCTCGCTCTGCAGGCTGCCGTCATTGGCGTTTTCCTCGCAGAGCACATCATCTTGTTCTACGTCTTCTGGGAGGCGGTGCTCGTCCCGATGTACTTCCTGATCGGGAAGTGGGGGCACGAGAATCGCCGTCACGCGGCGACGAAGTTCTTCATCTATACCTTCGCGGGCAGTGCACTCATGCTTGTCGGGATCCTCATCGCCGTCTACGTGCTGCGCGTATCGACGTTCACCGCGTTGGCGGGCGTCGTACAGACGCCCGCCGCCGGAGAGCTGCCCGCCACGCTCGTCTACTGGTTGCTGCTCGCCGGTCTGCTCGTGAAGATTCCGGTCGTGCCGCTGCACACGTGGCTGCCTGACGCCCACGTCGAAGCTCCGACCGCCGGGTCGATCATGCTCGCCGGCGTCTTACTCAAGATGGGCGGGTACGGCCTGTTGCGGCTCGCGATGCCGCTCGCGCCCGAGGCGTGGGATGCCTCTCGCCCCGTCCTGTTCGCGCTCGGGTTGACCGGTGTGATCTACGGTGCGGTCATGGCGTTCGCTCAAAGCGACCTCAAGCGTCTCGTGGCCTACAGTTCCGTCTCACATATGGGCTTCGTGGTCATAGCGATCTCCGTGGGCACCGCTGCGGCACTGTCGGCGGCGATGATCGTGATGGTCTCGCACGGACTCGTGGCAGGCCTGCTCTTCCTGCTCGTAGGCGAGCTCTACGAGCGCTCCCACACTCGCGAGCTGTCGAGATTCGGCGGGATGGGCGCTGTGACGCCCGTGTGGACGACAGCGTTCACGTTCGCCGCGCTCGCGAGCCTCGGCTTGCCGGGTCTGTCCGGATTCCCTGGCGAGCTTCTGACGGTGCTTGAGGGCTTCGCGGCGTGGTCGTGGTGGATCGCTCCGGTCGGCATCGGGTTGGTGATGGCGGCCGCCTACAACTTGCGGGCGGTGCGCGCCGTCAACCATGGACCGGTCGCCGAGGAGTTCTCGGCGCTGCCCGACCTCGACATGCGCGGTGCGCTCGCGGTCCTGCTCCTCGCTGTGCCGATCATCGTGCTCGGGGTGTGGCCGCGGCTGGTCGCTGACATCCCTCACGACGCCATTGCGGCCATCGTCGCCGTCGTCGCACGGGGGGTGACGCCGTGACGCCCGACGCCTGGTGGGTGCAGATCTCGCCGCTGCTCGTCGGGCTCGCCGCCGGTATCGGCGCGCTTCTGGCCGACGCGTGGTCACGGCGGGTCGCTGCGCTGGCTCTCGTCGTCGCGGGACTGCTCGTGTCGACGGGTCTGTGCGTCTATCTCCATCTCACGGGCGCCTCCAGCCTGCTCGCCGGGGTGCTGTTGGTCGACCGCGGCGTGTACGGGGTGTGGGCGGCGGTCTTCACGCTGTCGGCGTTCGCCCTGGCAGGGGGTTTCGATTTCGTCCGCCGTCACCCGAGCGGCGGAGGAGTCGCCGCGCTCGGCGCGTTCATCGCTGCGGGAAGCGCCGTTCTGGCCGCGTCGATCGACCTTCTGCTGACGCTGCTCGTGCTTGAGACGATCGCCGTGGCCGGGTACGGCCTCGTGGCTTCGGTCCGCACACCGGCGTCACGCGAGGCCGCGCTCAAATACATCATCCAGGGGGCGGTCGCCACCGGTCTGTTCGTACTCGGACTCGCGATCGCTGTGGGCCTTCTGGCGGGCAGCACCGGCCTTGCGCCCATCGGCTCGGGCGCCGTTGCGCTCACTCTGCCGGCCACGGCCGCTGCGATCCTGCTCGTGACCGCGCTCGCCTTCAAGCTCGGCGCGTTCCCGCTGCACTCGTGGGTACCCGACTCCTACGAGTGTGCCCCTCCGATGGCCTCCGCACTGCTCGCCGCCGTGCCCAAGCTCGGCGCGTTGTCCGCCATATTCCTGGTCGCCGAGGTCATGATGCGTCAGCTCGCCGGTTCGAGCGCCCCGGCGATGCAGCCGACGATGGTGTTCGCTCTCAGATCGGAAGAGCACACGTCTGAACTCCAGTCAC
>CAMTXY010000175.1:0-6609 GCA_947085795.1 uncultured Actinomycetes bacterium
CACGACGCTCTTCCGATCTGTTCCCACAGGAACTGCGAAAGCGACTCGCGGACCGCGTTGGCGACCACGCTTTGATCGGTCGCGCCCTCTTTCGCGGTCTTCGCCAACGTCTTGGCGATGCGCATGCGCGCCTCCTCGAGCAGGCTGTCGCTCTCCGAGACTGTCACACCCCGCATCACGAGCTCGGGTTCGCCGATGGGCTTGCCGGTCTTCGCATCGATCGCGATGACGATTGTGACGATACCGTCACGAGCGAGCAGCTGACGATCGCGCAGCACGACTTTGCCCACGTCGCCGACGGACAGGCCGTCGACGTAGACGACACCCGAATCGACCTTCTCGGCGAGTCGAACGCCTTTGTCCGAAATCTCCAGGCAGTCGCCGTTCTCCATGACGAACACATGGTTCTCCGGCACGCCGACCGTGGTGGCGATTTCGGCGTGTGCGTGCAGATGGCGCGGTTCCCCATGAATGGGCACGAAGTACTTCGGCGTCACGAGGTTCAACATGAGCTTGAGTTCCTCGGAAGCGGCGTGTCCCGAAACGTGGACGGCTGACGTACCCCTGTGCTTGACGCGGGCGCCGAGCTTGACGAGCCGGTTGATCACACGACCGACGGCCTTCTCTTTGCCGGGTACCGGTGACGCGGAGATGATGACCGTGTCGCCGCGCTGAATCTGGACTGACCGGTGTTCGCCGTTGGCCATCCGGGCCAGCGCCGAGAGAGGTTCGCCCTGGCTGCCGGTGGACAGCACGCACACGCGGTCGGCGGGCAGGTCGCCCATGTCGTAGGCGTCGACGATGTCTTCCTCTGCGATGTCGAGATAGCCGAGAGTGCGGGCGATCTTGGTGTTGTTGATCATCGAGCGTCCGGTGACGACGACCTTACGGCCACACGCGGCGGCGGCGTCGCAGACCTGCTGGAGTCGGTGGATGTGACTCGAGAACGACGCGACGATGACGCGCTGGTCAGCTTCGGCCATGATCGAATGGAGCGTCGGACCCACAGAGGCTTCGGAGCGGGTGATGCCTGGGTCCTCGGCGTTGGTCGAGTCGCTCATGAGCAGCAGCACACCCTGCCTGCCCGCCTTGGTGAGCTCCTGGTAGTCGGTCAGGCGCCCATCGACCGGTGTCTGGTCGAACTTGAAGTCCCCCGTGTGCAGGATGTTGCCGAACGGCGTGCGAATCACGACCGCCACGCTGTCAGGGATCGAGTGGTTCACAGCGAGGAAATCGAATCCGAGCGCGCCGAGGTTGACGTGGGTGCCAGCGCGGATTTCGCGAAGCTTGGGCTTTCTGATGCCGTGTTCGTCGAGTTTGCCCCTAATGAGCCCGAGCGTCAGTTTGGTGCCGAGGACAGGTACCTTGTCGCCGAGCTCCTTCAGTAGATACGGCAGCGCACCGGTGTGGTCCTCGTGGCCATGCGTGATGATGATGCCGCGCAGCTTGTCCCGGCGTTTCGTGATGTAGCTGAAGTCAGGCAGTATCAGGTCGACTCCGGGATGGTCGTCATCGGGGAACATGATGCCCGCGTCGATGACGACCATGTCGTTGCCGTATTCGAATACGGTCATGTTCTTGCCGATCTCGTCAAGTCCACCGAGCGGAATGACGCGAAGGCGATTCTTCTTCTGTGTCATATGGTCTGGTCTGACTCCTTGTTACATGTCACATGTCTCGTGGCGGCTCTTTCGGCCGCCACGTCCGGGTGGGACGACGCCGCACCTGGCGGATGCAGGTGCGGCGATCTGTTCTAAACGAACGTCGTGCGTTACGCGGACAGCAGCCCGACGTGACGCATGACGCGTACCAGTTCATCGGTCTGGGTCTCAGTTGCATCCACAAGTGGCAGTCGTACGCCACCGACCGAAAAGCCAATGAGATCGAGGGCCTTCTTGACCATGATCGGGTTAGCAGTGATGAACAGTGCTTTCATCAGCGGCAATAGCTCGAGGTGGATCCGCAGCGCGCGCGTATGGTCGCCTGAGGTCTGCGCGTCGATCATCTCCTTGAAGCGCACGCCGACGATGTGCGAAACCACGGAGATTACGCCGGTGCCTCCGGTGGCCATCATCGGCAAGGTGAGCTCGTCGTCTCCGGAGAGAACCTCGAACCCGTCAGGTGCGGCGTCGAGTATGGCGGCCACCTGCGACAGGTCCGGGTTCGCCTGCTTCACCGCGACGATGTTCTCGCAGTCATGCGCGAGACGGAGTACCGTGTCGGGCTCCAGGTTGATGACGCAGCGGGCCGGGATGTTGTACAGGATGACCGGGACGTCCACTGCTTCGGCGATCGCACGGAAGTGCCGGTACAACCCTTCTTGAGGGGGTTTGTTGTAGTACGGCACCACGGCCATGATCGCATCGACGCCGAGCGCGGCGACCTTGCGTGCGAAATCGACCGAGTCATCGGTGCAGTTGTCGCCGGCGTTGGCGATAATCGGGGCTTCGCCATCGACCGCTTCGATGACCGCGCGGAACAGCTCGATCTTCTGGTCGTAGAAGACGGTTGGCGACTCGCCGGTCGTGCCGCAGAGCACGAGTCCGTCGGAACCTTCGGCGAGCAGCTTGTTCGCGAGTTCGGCGGCACGGGGCAGATCCAAACCGCCGTCGGCGGCGAACGGTGTGACCATGGCGGTTATCATGCGGCCGAACCGTGGCGGGCTCATGGTGGAGTCTCTCCTTGCGGCCAGCGGGTCTTCGCCCGCTTCGGCGTGAGTTCTACCTGCCGTATTGTGCCATAACGTCGGCGTTTCGTCTCAACTCGAACCCCTCGTGTAGCGCTTGGACAGCCGCTCGGGTCTCCTCGGCAGGCACGAGTACCGAGATGGTCGTGTGCGAGTCGGCGGTCTGTAGCACGGTGACCCCTGCGCGATCAAGATACTCCGCCATACGGGCCATGACGCCAGGGACGCCGTGCATGCCCGCGCCGACGAGCGTGACCTTGGCGAGGCCGGTCCGCACTTGATGGAGCATGCCGAGCGATTCGAGAACTTCGCACGTGCGGTCGAGCGCATCCTGCGCCACCGCGAACATGAGCGACTTCCCCACCGGCGTGAACATGTCTAGCGAGACGCCGGCGTCGGCCATCGCGCGGTAGACGCGGGTTTGGGCGGCCATGTGGGCTCTTGTACCCTCTGCAGCCGGTAGTGTGACGCGCACGCGCACCACACCCTCGGCGTGAGAGACCGCTGTGGCCACCCGATCGGGCCGATAGGATGCGATGTCGGCCACGAGTGTTCCGGGGTGGTCGGAGAAGGTGTTGCGCACGCGGATCGCAAGTCCGCTCACGAGTGCGAGTTCGGCGGCTGAGGCGTGCACGACGCGTGCACCGTGACAGGCCATCTGGAATAGTTCATCGGCACCGATGATCTCCAGGGTCGCGGCTTCGTCGCACGCACGTGGGTCGGCGCTCGCCACCCCGTCGACGTCAGTGTAGATCTCGACGGCGGCCGCAGACAGGCCGACACCGAGCGCGCAGGCGGTCGTATCGCTCCCGCCGCGTCCGAGGGTGGTGAGCCGGCCGTCGTCAGAGATGCCTTGGAAGCCGGCGACAACAGGCACGACGCCCGCCTCTAGCGCGACGAGCAGCGGTCCAGGGTGGATCTCCTTCACAACCGAGGAGCCATGGACGCCGTCGGTCACGATGCCCGCTTCGGGACCAGTGAACGCACGTGCGTCGATGCCGGCGGCGCGCAGCTCGTGCGCGGCGACGACTGCGGAGATGATCTCGCCGGTGGCCATCAGCCAATCGCGCTCCCGGGCGTCTGGAGGCAGGTCATCCACAAGCGCGAGCAGCGTGTCGGTGGCGTACGGCGCACCCGCGCGCCCCATTGCGCTCACGACGACGACCGGCGCGTTGCCGAGCTCAAGGGCTGCGGTCACGCGGTGCGCGATTGCCTCACGGCCTCCCGGAGTGGCCACCGACGTTCCGCCGAACTTCATGACGACGACGGGCCGCCGCACGTTGCTCTCGGTCACCGTGCGATCACTCCCCCATCAGCGCTTCAAGACCGACGACAAGTCCCGAGCGGTCGCCGACCCCGCGAACCGCGAGCACGACGCCGGGCATGAAGCTGGTGCGGTCGATGGAGTCATGCCTGATCGAGAGCGTCTGGCCCTGCCCGCCGAAGAGCACCTCCTGATGGGCGACGAGGCCGGGTAGGCGCACGGAGTGAACCGTCACGTCCGCGACGAGCGCGCCGCGGGCGCCTTGCGCGATCTCGGTCTCCCGACCGGGCGTGCCGGGCGCCTCGGCACGCGCAGCCGCGACGAGTGCGGCCGTGCGCATGGCGGTGCCACTCGGCGCGTCGGCCTTGAGGTCGTGGTGCAGCTCGATGATCTCCACGTGCGGCAGGTACCGGGCGGCCTCTGCGGCGAAGCGCATCATGAGCACCGCGCCGATGGCGAAGTTAGGCGCAACGAACAGGCAGGTGCCCGCAGGGGCGTCGGCGGCAAGTGCGGCAAGGCGCTCCGGGGATAATCCGGTGGTGCCGACAACGCAGTCGACGCCGGCTGCTAACGCCGTGCG
This sequence comes from uncultured Actinomycetes bacterium, assembly GCA_947085795.1. Taxonomy (GTDB): domain Bacteria; phylum Actinomycetota; class Coriobacteriia; order Anaerosomatales; family UBA912; genus CAMTXY01. The sequence goes on from CAMTXY010000175.1 coordinate 4,531, forward strand.
GACGTTCGTCTCGACAGCGTCGGGGTGCGTGAAGTCCACCATGACGTGGGGGTGGGTATCCGCGATGGCGGCGCTCAGTTCTCCGACGCACTCGATCTCGCCGAGCGCACCGTCGTCGATCGACTTGCCCGCGTATCCGGGATCCACGGCGGCGACCACGCGCATACCATCGGCGGTCGCCAGCGCCTTGACGACCTCGCGACCCATCTTGCCCGCCGCACCTGTGACCAGCACGTCGATCATAGCGGCATCGAACCTCCCTTCGTCCCTACCTTGCCAGGTGTGCTACATCGTCAGGCGTATACGGCCCGATCAGTGCGAGTGCGCGCTCAGCAGAGAATACCTCTTCGGCGACTCGCAGCACGTCGTCGAGGGTCACGCTGTCGATGCGTGCGACGAGTTCGTCGACGGAGAGCAACTCACCGCCGGTCACACTGTTCTTGCCCAGCCTCGTCATACGGTTGCGCGTGTTCTCAAGACCGAGGACGAGATGTCCCTTGAACGAATTCTTCGCTCGGGCCAGCTCCTCGGCGGTCATGCCGGTGGTGCGCATGCGCTCGATCTCGGCTTGGATGAGGGTGACGACTTGTTCGGTGTTGCCCGGGCGCGTGCCGGCGTACACGGTGAACTGGCCGGTGTCCTGGTAAAGCGACAGGAAACTGTAGACCGAGTACGCGAGACCTTTCTTCTCCCGGATCTCCTGGAACAGGCGGCTCGACATCCCGCCGCCGAGGACGGTATCGATGATCGAGAGAACGAATCGGTCCTCGTGGTGAGCGTGCATCGTCGCAACGCCGTAGCAGATGTGAGACTGCTCGGTCTCCTTCTGCAACACCGAAAGACGCGAGGATTCCGCCGCGTGTGCGATCGGACGCTCGGAGCGGGGGCCGAAAGCCGGATGCAGGTGGGTCCTGACCGACTCCACGAGCGCGTCGTGATCGACGTTGCCGGCGGCGGCCACGACGCAGTTGCCGGTGGCGTAGTGCCGCTCGTGGAACGCGATCGACTGCGCATGGTCGAAGCCGCCGACCGTCTCACGACTACCGAGAATCGGCAGGCCGATCGGGTGATCGGGCCACAGCACCCGGGAGAACTGCTCGTGGATGCGGTCGTCGGGGGTGTCCTCCATCCGCGCGATCTCCTCAGTGACGACCTCACGCTCGCTCGCGCACGCATCATCGGCGAAGATCGAGTCGACCACCATGTCGGAGAGCACCTCGACGGCGACCGGGACGTGCTCGTCGACGACGCGGGCGTAGTAGCAGGTGTACTCCTTGGAGGTGAACGCGTTGAGCTCAGCACCCAGGCCGTCGAACGTCTCGGAGATCAGGGCAGCCGAGCGGGTGGGCGTGCCCTTGAACATCATGTGCTCCATGAAGTGGGACATGCCCGCCTCGGCAGGTGACTCGTCGCGGCTGCCGACCGCGAACCAGATGCCGAGCGCAACGGAGCGCACGGTGTCCATCGTCTCGGTCATGACGGTCACGCCGTTGTCGAGCACCGTCTGTCGGTAGAACATCTCGTCGATCCTGACCTTCGTGGGTAGATGGAGCCACGCGGGGCGGCCCCGGCATACCGGACCCGCCCCGCTTCTACGCGTGCGATGGTGCGCCGGTGACTAGTTCCTTCTGCGGGGCTTGCGGTCGCCGCCAGCGGAGCGGTCGCCGCCAGCGGAGCGATCGTCGCGGCGGGGTCCGCGATCACGGTCGCCGCCGGACGGACGGCCACCCGCACCCGTGCTCGGAGGAGCCTCGGGCTTGTCGAGGCGGTCGAGCGAGACCTTGCCGCGGTCGTCGATGTCGATGATCTCGACGTCGACCTCGTCGCCTACGTTGAGCACGTCCTCGACCTTGTCGACGCGGCCTTTGGCGACACGCGAGATGTGCAACAGGCCGTCTTTGCCGGGGATGAGCTCGATGAATGCGCCGAACGCCTGCACCGAGACGACGCGGCCCTTGTACTTCTCGCCGATCTCGGGCTCTTTGACGATGAGTTCGATGCGGCGGCGGGCTTCCTCGCCACCCTGGTCGCGCGACGCGATGAAGATCGTGCCGTCTTCCTGGATGTCTATGTGCGCGC
>CAMTXY010000176.1:0-2958 GCA_947085795.1 uncultured Actinomycetes bacterium
CGCTCACCGCCGCCGGGCTGACCGGCACGTTCGCGCTGCAGACGTTCGTCATCATCGGCGGCGTGACGCGGCTGATCCCGCTGACCGGCATCACGTTGCCGTTCGTGAGCTACGGCGGCAGCTCGATCCTCGCCAACTTCATCCTGCTCGCCCTGTTGCTGCGCGCCGGCGACGCCGCCACCGGCCAGGACACCGAGGTGCAGCTCACCGGCTCGGCCGGCGTGCTCGGTCGCGTCGCGCTTGCCCGACGCCTCGCCCGCACCGCGAGTATGATCGCGCTGCTGTTTTCAATCCTCGTCGTCAACCTCACGTGGATCCAGGTGATCCGGGCCGATGCTCTGGTCGCCCACCCCGCCAACACGCGCGCGCTCGCCGCCGAACAACGCTCGCCGCGCGGCGCGATTCTGACCACCGACCTCGTCGTGCTCGCAGAGTCCGTCCCCGCCGAGGACGGGCGGTACGTCCGCCGCTATCCGCAGGGCACGTTCGCGGCTCACACGGTCGGCTACTACAGCGTGACCTACGGCCGGGCCGGCATCGAAGCCGCCGCCAACGAGACGCTCACGGGCCGCCGCGCCTTCCGCTCCTTCCGCGATGCCGTCGAAGCCGCAGCAGGGCTGCCTGTTCCCGGCAACGACGTCGGGCTCACCATCCACTCCGCAGTCCAGCACGCCGCCGAGAAGGCGCTTTCGGGCCGCCGCGGCGCGATCGTCGCGCTCGACCCGCGCACCGGGGCGGTGCTCGCGATGGCAGCGAACCCCGCCTACGATCCGGGCGCGATCGGCGAGCGGTGGGACGAGTACTCCTCGGCAAAGGGCGCTCCGCTGCTCAACCGTGCGACGCAATCGCTCTACCCGCCGGGCTCGACGTTCAAGGTCGTCACGCTCGCTGCGGCGTTCGGGGCGGGAATCGCGACGCCGGACACGACGTATCCGGGTCCGGGACGCCTCGAGATCGGCGGCGCCCCGGTGTCGAACTTCGAGGGCGGGTCGTACGGCACGGTCGACCTGCGACGTGCCACCGCCAGCTCGATCAACACCGTGTTCGGGCAACTCGCGGTCGATCTGGGTCCGAAAGACCTCGTCGCCCAGGCGATCCGCTTCGGCTTCAACGAACGGCCGCCGCTTGAGACGCCGGTGCGCGCCTCGCTCATGCCGAAGCCCTCGGAGATGACCGAGTGGGAGACCGCGTGGGCGGGCATCGGACAGCCCGTGGGCGAGCACGAGAGTCCACCAGGGCCGCAGGTCACCGCGTTGCAGATGGCGCTCGTGGCCGCCGGCATCGCGAACGACGGCGTCGTGATGCGCCCCCACCTCATCGAGCGGGTGACCGACCCCGCGAGCCGCGTGCTCTCGAGCGCGCGCGCGCGCGTATGGACTACGGCATGCGACGTGACGACCGCCGGCGTGGTGACCGAACTCATGGTCGGAGCGGTCAGCAACGGCTCGGGCCGGGCTGCATCGATCCCCGGCGTATCGGTCGCTGGCAAGACGGGAACGGCCGAAACGGGCAAGAACGCAGGAACGCACGCGTGGTTCATCGCGTTCGCACCTGCCGAGAACCCCACCGTCGCAGTGGCGGTCGTGCTGGAGAACGCGGGCACCGGCGGCCGTTTCGCCGCTCCGGCGGCACGCGGCGTCCTGCAGGCGGCTCTCGCGCGATAGGTGCACGCATTGGGCTAGAATAGGAATCGGGACCACGGTCGAGAGTGCCCGTGACGAAGCGTAAGGGAGCAGCAGGTGAACGACATGGTGTTCGGCCGCAGGTACCGCGTGACCGAGAAGATCGGTTCGGGTGGCATGGCCGAGGTCTACAAAGCCGTCGACGAGGTGCTCGGGCGCACCGTCGCCGTCAAAGTGCTGCACTCCCACTACGCCGCAGACGCCGGCTTCGTCGCCCGCTTCCGCCAGGAGGCCCAGGCCGCGGCGAACCTCTCGCACCCGGGCATCGTCAACATCTACGACTGGGGCCAGGACGACAACACGTACTACATCGTCATGGAGTACGTGCACGGCACCGACCTCAAGGCCCTCGTGACCGAGCGAGGTCCGATCGACCCGGTCAAGGTCGCCGAGTACGGCGCCCAGGCGTGCGCCGCGCTGTCCGTCGCCCACGGCTACGACATCATCCACCGCGACATCAAGCCGCACAACATCGTGCTCACGCCCGACGGCACCATCAAGGTGATGGACTTCGGCATCGCGCGAGCGGGCAACACGCAGATGACGCAGACCGGCTCGGTACTCGGCACCGCACATTACGTGAGCCCGGAGCAGGCGCAGGGCCGCACACTCACGGCCGCAAGCGACCTGTACTCCCTCGGCGTCGTGCTTTACGAGCTGTCCACCGGCCGCGTGCCGTTCGACGCCGACACCCCGGTCGCCGTCGCGCTCAAGCAGGTCAACGACGACCCGGTGTCTCCGCGCCAGCTCAACCCGTCGATCCCCTCGGCCCTCGAAGCCGTCATCTTGCGGACGCTCGCGAAGAACCCGGCCGACCGGTACGCCTCCGCCGAGGAGATGCGCCGCGACCTGACCCGGGTCGCTTCCGGCCGTACCGTCGAACCGGCAACCGCAGGCGTCCGCGGCATGGACGAAACCCGCGTCATGCCGACCGTCGGCCGCACCAGCACGGCCGGTCCGCCCCGCATCCGCGCGGTCCCGCGTCGCCGCAACCCCTGGCCGTGGATCGCGCTCCTCTCGACGCTGCTTCTCGTGGGCCTTGGCACCGCATGGGGGCTCGGTCTGTTCGAGATAGTGCCCAAGGTCGTCGTGCCGGACCTCGTCGGCATGACAGAGCAGGATGCGACCGACGCGCTCGACGCGGTCAAGCTCGTCGTAGGCTCCGTCGAGTACGAGTACTCCGACGAACCCTCTGGCACGGTTCTTAGCCAGGAGCCCGGCATGGGGCTGGAGGTGCCCGTGGGCTCGGAGATCGCGCTCGTGTTCAGCAAGGGAG
>CAMTXY010000177.1:0-2368 GCA_947085795.1 uncultured Actinomycetes bacterium
ACACTCTTTCCCTACACGACGCTCTTCCGATCTTAGGCGGCGGGCTCACAGGCCTCAAGTACGGGGCGGGCCGGGTACCGGGCGTCAACGTTCACCGGGGCGACGAACCGCAAGATATCTGAGTTCGCCGATGGTACCATGCTAGACGATGCGCACGCTGCGTGGACAGCTCCGCGTGGCGCCTGTTCACACGACGAGAGGACGACAATGCCGGATGAAGCGCACTCGCTGGCCGTCTTCATAGATTTCGAGAACCTCGCGCTCGGCGCCGAGAAGGCCGGTGCACGGGCTCGCGGGCGCTCTACCGCGAAGAAGTCCGGTACCCCGCTCGACATGAAGCGGGTGCTCGAGCGGCTCGTGGAGAAGGGCAAGATCGTCGCGAAACGCGCGTACTCGGACTGGAGCCGGTTCGGGGAGTACGTCACGCCGCTGCACGAACTCGGCATCGAACTCACCGAGATTCCCGAGCGGGGCATGACGGGCAAGAACTCCGCCGACATCCGGCTCGTCGTCGACGCGATGGAACTCAGCTACACCAAGGAGCACATCGATACTTTCGTCATCGTCTCGGGCGACAGCGATTTCACGCCGCTCGTGAGCAAGCTCAAGGAGAACGGCAAGACCGTCATCGGGCTGGGTCTCAAAGACTCTACGAGCGACCTGCTCGCCGCCAACTGCGACGAGTTCATCTACTACGAGGACATCGGCGCCCCTGCGGGCACACCCTCGATCGGTGATGCCGTGCCGCCTACGAAGAAACCGGCGTTCAAGCTGCTGTTCGAGACACTCGAAGCCCTCCAGCGCGAGAACGTCGATCCGATGCACTCCTCGCTCATCAAGGACACGATCAAGCGCAAGCAGCCGTCGTTCGCCGAGTCCTCGTACGGCTACCGCTCCTTCACCCAGCTGCTCGAAGACGCGCAGAAACTCGGGTTCATCACCCTGCGAAAGGACCAACGCTCCGGCACGTACGTCGTCGAGGGGTTCACCGAGAAGAAGTAGCCGCCTCCTACCCATAGGACTCCACTCAGCACCCATCGCAGCCGATACACACCACAGACACCAGCCGAGGAGACCACATGGGCGTTCGCGCCGAACCACACTCCGCATACACCCGCGGGCTCGTGAGTCCCGCGCTGTGCGCGGTGTTCGTCTTCGTGCTCGCCCTGGCGTTGATGTTCGCCGGGGCCGCGGTCGAGGCCGCCCACGCTATCTCCCGCGAGACCATCCTCGCCCGTGCGCAGCGCTGGGTCGACCTGAGGGTCCCGTACAGTCAGGCCGTCACCTTCGAGGGATACCGCACGGATTGTTCGGGCTTCGTGTCAATGGCGTGGGTCCTGCCGACGCCGGGGCGCTCCACCCGCGACATGGCCCAAGTCGCCGTTCCGATCAGGAAAGAGCAGCTTCAGCCCGGCGACATTCTGCTCAAGCCGGACTCGCATGTAGCGATATTCGCAGGCTGGGCGAACCCCGAGCGTACCGTCTGGCGCTCCCTGGAGCAGAGCGGTTCCAACGGCGGTGCCGTCTCCCGGCTCATCCTGTATCCGTTCTGGGGAGACACGGGGTATCTGCCGTACCGTTACGCCCGCTTAGGCGACGACTATCTCGACGTGATCGAGCCCGTCTACGGGCGGGATAGGTACGAGACCGCCGTGCGGGCCTCGTGGGTCGCGTATCCCGCACGGGGTTCCGCGCGCACCGTGGTGCTCGCGACTGGCGAGTCGTGGCCCGACGCGCTCGGCGGGGCGGCCTTGGGCGGAGCCCTCGATGCGCCGGTTTTGTTGACGCGCAAGCATGCGCTCCCCGACGTCGTGCGCGATGAGATCGTCCGTCTCGGAGCCCGCCGCGTGATCGTGCTCGGCGGCCGGGGAGCGGTGGAGGATTCGGTACTCACGACCGTTGGCGGGTTGCCCGGCGTGAGCGTCGAGCGTCTCGGCGGCTTAGACCGGTACGAGACGGCCGCTAGCGTGGCGCGCGCGGTCGCCGCCGAACGCGCGCTCGCCGGTCGCGGACCCGTCACCGGTGTGTACCTGGCGACAGGAAGTGACTTCCCTGATGCGCTCGCCGTCTCGCCGATCGCGCACGTCACCGGCAGACCCATCCTGCTTACGGCGCCGTCGTCGGTCCCGACGCACACGCTTGAAGCGTTGACCGACCTCGGGGCGTCCAGCGCGTGGGTCCTCGGCGGCGAAGCCGCGATCGAGGAGACCGTCAGCGCGCGCATCGCGGCCGCCGGAGTGACGGCCACCCGCATCTCGGGCCGTGACCGGTACACCACCGCGCTCGCCGTGGCCGCTCACGGTGAGTCACTCGGTCTGGGGTGGGCCGGTCTTGGTGTGGCGGCCGGCACTTCGTTCGCCGATGCGCT
>CAMTXY010000178.1:0-3273 GCA_947085795.1 uncultured Actinomycetes bacterium
CTCCCTTCGCTTCCTTGACGTCCGCGCCCACGTCACCATCGTCGGCCCCGTCGGCGTCGGGAAGACCTTTGTCGCCCACGCCCTCGGGCACATCGCCTGCCGGCGCGGCTACTCCGTTCTGGCGATCCGCGCGGACCAGATGCTCAAGACGCTCAGGCACGCGCGGCTCGACGGCACCCACGAGGCCGAACTGCGCAAGCTCCTCGCCGTCGATCTCCTGATCCTGGACGACTTCGCTTTGGACGCAATGGATGCCAGCGAGAGCCGCGACACCTACGAGATCTTCACCGAGCGGCACCGCGCAGGCTCGATGATCGTCTCCTCCAACCGTGATCCGGAGGAATGGCTGGCCGCCTTCGCCGATCCCATGCGTGCCCAGAGCGCAATCGACCGCTTCACCAACAACTCGTACGACCTGGTCATCGAGGGTGAGTCCTACCGGTCGCGTCTCAAGCCGCGCCTGTCCCCGGTGGCCGATGCGGCGTCGCCAGACGAGTCGTCGACATGGAACGTTCTACGACCCGAAAGGGTGGGCGCGGGAAGATTTCGCCGGCCTGTCTCGACCGGTGCGCCCGGCGCAGGCGGATGCGCGGGCGATGAAGGCAGTGGTAGTCGCGGCAGGACAGGTATGGGACGGACCGACCGGCCGGGATCGGCGCGGCCGGCGGGAACTCGGTGAAGTGAGCAGCAAGGACGCCAGGGTGAGCACGAGTAGCGGGTGGAACCCTTCGTTCCAACCGGCACCTTGCGGTCGGAACGTCGAGGTCGGCGCCTTGAAGGTGCCCCCTGGCCCCATCGCATGGCGAACTGCCGGCGCCGCGGTCGAGCACCGCACGAAGAGCGCGAATAGTCGAGGGACGTCACCAAACCGAGAGGCCGTCGAGCTGAGAGATCCTGCGAGGCCTGGCCCAGACGAGGAACAGAGCTGGTGGGGCGCTTCGAATGGTGCGCGGGACAGGTCGTGCCGACCCGATGGGGGCGGCGCCGCTGGCGGCGGTGACGGCGCCGGTGGGCAAGCCGTGGACAAGCGGCTTGAGGTGTCCTGCCGAGCACAGCGCCGTGGGCTTGCCCACAGCTTGCCCACCGGCGCCTTGGACAGCTGCGCCCGGGACGGAGCCGTGTTGGGGGCTCCGTGGCGCACCTGTCCACACCGCCGCCGCCGGCGCCGCCTCTCGCACCCGGGAGGCGCTGCCCTTCCGGCGAGGAGAGGAGCGCTTCGCGCAACCGATCAGGGCGCTTGGGCGCGCGGCCCCCCGGCATGCCGCCGCCAGCTTGACTGGTCGGCCGCTCCATAGTAGTAGGACTACCATGACTTCACGAAGCAACGCCGCTCGGCGGGGCGGCACGGACGAACGGAGGACGACGACCGAGCGGACTCAGCAGGTTACGCGACCCCGCCCACCAAGGGGGTCAATGCTCGTGAACAGGGGGGGGGGGTCAATGCTCGTGAACGCCGGCACACAGAGGTCGTGGATGTTCTTCCCCCCTGACCAACACATAACGCAGAGCTTCTTGCGGTATCTACTTCCTGTTCTTCCTGTACTTCGGTCGGGCGTGGCGAGGCGGTCTGGTCACCGTGGTCCCTTGTCCATACGGGCAAGGAAGTCGCGAATCGGGCCGCGCACGTGTGCTGATCGCTGGTCGGGAATGAAATAGAAAGAGCCTCGCGCGTTCGATGTGGATTCATCTGGTCTGACCACCCCACCTCGTCGCGCCGGAGGCTCGCGATGAATGTACCGTCACCGGAGAAGAAGCGCAAGTACAACGAGCGGCCCGATCCGTGCCGGAGGTGCGGGACGCCCGGGTGGTGGGCCGGCGGGCGGCGGGTTGCCCAGATGGTGCTGGGCGTGCGTGGCGTGGTGGAGCGAGTCCCAGACCTGTGGCGCCCACGAGCATGCTGCCCGAATCCCGACTGTCCCGTGAAGAGTTGGACCGTCTACGAGCCCGGCGGGTATCCGCATCGGAGCTTCACGCTGGCCGTGACCGCGTCCGGGGTTGCGCAACTCGCCGCCGATGACGCGGCGACGCTGAAGGACGTGGCGGATGCCCACCAGTGCGACCGCCGGACCGTCGGCCGGTGGGTGAGGTGGGTCGTGCGGCTGTGCGCGACGGTCGCGGTGGTGCGCGCCTGTGCGCGGCTGGATCCGACCGGACTGCCGCCACCGGCGCCTCCGCCTCGGGAGACCCGGAGGCGCCGCGCCGGGTCGGTGCTGCTGCTGCTGGACCACCTCGTCCGGCTACTGCGTGAGCGCGGTGCGGCGCTGGAGCCGGGGAGCGGGCTGGTGGCGATCCTGCGGCACCAGTTCGTCCGGTTCGGCGCCGTGCTCTGGCTGACCCGTCAATCCCCGCCGTTGCACATGGCAGTGAGGGATCTGTTCGCCTAAACCGGGAGGCATGAAGGACGACGAAGAGCGCCGCCTCGACATCGCCGCCTTCCGGCACCGCATCATCGCCGCCGCAATCGAGGCGACCGACGGAGGTGTCACCGCGGCCCTGCACGCTGCCGCCGGCCGCGTGCGCGAGGATCCCGGCGGTCGCGAGCACCACGTCGCGCTCAGCACGCTGTGGTCGTGGCTGTCCAAGTACCGCCGCGGCGGGTTGCTGGCCCTGCGGCCCACGCCGCGCAAGGACCGCGGCATCGTACGTGGCATCCCTGCCGACATCCTGGAGGCGGCCACGCGCCTGCGGCGGGAGAAGCCCGACCGCACGACCAAGACGATCATCGACATCCTCGTTCGCACGAAGCGCGTCCAGCGGCACGACATCGCCCGCTCGACGCTCGACCGCTACTTCGATCACGCCGGCCTCTCCCGCCGTGCCCTGCGCACCATCGGCAGCAAGGTCTTCTGCCGCATCGAGACCACCGCGCCCTTTGAGCTGGTCGTCGGCGACTTCCACCACGGGCCGTACGTCCGCGTCGGCTCCGCCGACCAGGCGCGCCGTGCGCTGTACGGCGGCTTCATCGACCACTTCAGCCGCTACGTCCCCGAAGGCCGCTACTACCTGCACGAGGACTTCGTGGCCCTACGCTTCGGCTTTCGCCGGCTGATTACCGCGTACGGGCTGCCCGTCAGCTTGTTCGTCGATGGCGGTCCGGCCTACCAGGCTAACCGGTTCCGCGCCGCCTGCAGCATGCTCGGCATCCGCCTACCCCGGGGCAAGCCGTACCATGCCGAGGCCCGGGGCATGATCGAGCGCTACAACCGTGCGCTCAAGGAACAGTTTGAGTCGGAAGTCCGCGGCCGGGAGACGCTGCCCACCATCGACGAGCTC
>CAMTXY010000179.1:0-2784 GCA_947085795.1 uncultured Actinomycetes bacterium
ATGATGGCGTTCACGATCGCGGCGCTTGGAATCATCGGTGTGCCGCCGATCGCCGGGTTCGTTTCGAAGTGGGGTCTGGGTCTCGGCGGTCTGGAGGCTGGAGTGGTCTGGCCGCTTGGCGTTCTCGCCGTGAGCAGCGTGCTAAACGCCATGTACTTCATGCCGATGATCGGTCGCGCCTGGTTCGGGACACCGCGGACCGAGTGGCTGGTGGACAAGCACACCACGGCAGTTGCCAACGGCGTCACGCGACCCGAGGGCGATCGCAGGCTCGTGTGGCCGCTTGCGCTGACGGCCGCAGGAGGGCTTGCGCTCGGCCCGCTCGCTGCGGTGCCATGGGCTCCTGCGACGTGGGCCGCGGCACTTGCGGGCGCCCGCACCGAACTGGCTGTCCCATGGCGCATCGACTTTATCACGCTTGACGCTCTCGGAGCGTTGTTCCTCGTACTCGCAGTCGTAGTGTGGCTGGCTGCGGGCATCGCTTCATGGCGGGTGTCGGGCCCCGACGCGGCGCGCTATCGCGTGTTCATGCTGCTGGCTTCGATGGGCTCTATCGGACTGGCATTCGCCGGTGACGCGGCGATGTTCTACGCGTGCTTCTCGGTTATGGCGCTTGCTGCATATGGTCTGATCGTTCATGACGGTTCGGAGACCGCGCAGCGTGCGGGTCGGACGTATCTCGCTTTCACCTTGATCGCCGAGGCATTCCTGCTCGTTGGTCTTCTGATTGGATCGTTCGGGATCGGGCCGGTGGCGATCACCCTTGCCGGGTCACCGTGGTTCGATCTTGGCACAGGGATGCTGCTGCTTGCGTTCGGTATCAAGATCGGTGCGATCGGTTTGCACGGATGGATGCCGTCGACGTACCGTGCGGCACCTGCGGGCGCGGGAGCGGCGCTGGCGGGAGTGGTCTCCTCGGCGGGCGTGCTCGGAATGATACGGTTTCTGCCAGGCGGCGTGGATAATCTCGCAGGGTGGGGCACGTTATTGATGGGAGCTGGACTGGCCGCCGCGTTCTACGGTACCCTCGTCGGCTGCATGCAGCGTGAGCCGCGTCACGTGCTCGCGTATTCGAGCATGAGCCAGTTCGGGTTGATGACGATAGGCATCGGTGCCGGACTCGCATCCTCTGAAGTCTGGCCGGTCGCGGTGAGCGCGGTAGGCGTGTACCTTGTGCATCACGGATTCGCCAAAGCCGCGCTGTTCGCGGGTGATGACCTTCGCGTGGTGGCAGGTTCCAGCCGCTGGATCGTCGCGGAGTTGGCCGTCTGCGGGCTGGCGCTCGCCGGTCTGCCGCTCACGAGCGGCGCGATCGCCAAAGTCGCGCTGAAAGGAGCCGTGGCCGACGCGCCAGCGCCATGGGCATCGGCGCTCGAGGCGCTGCTTCCGATCGCCGCTGTCGGCACGACGCTGCTCATGGCGCGTTTCGTGGTTCTTTCGCTCGCGGCCAGACGCGGGACCGCTTCGCTGCCGGGTGACCGTCGTGCACGCACGATCTCGCTTGCGCTCATCCTCGCGTTCGTCATCGGTTTGTTGTGGCTCGTCGGGTACAAGCCTGTGTCGTACGCTGCGGTCACGTCGCTCACCGCGTACTACCTGTGGACCCTCACATGGCCCGTGATGCTCGGCGGCGTCATCGCTGTGGCTGCATGGTTCCTGCGCACCACGATTGCATCGCGGCTTCTTGGCGCGGTGCCTGCGGCCGACGTGTGGTCGCCGTTCATGCGACGAGCCGATCAGGCATGGGTCGCCTACCAGGAGCGGATCGCGATGCCGCGCGACGATGTCCCCCAAGAGCTTGCGGGTCCCGATCGTCTCGCACGCGTTCGTGCCGTCGAAACCCGCTTGCTCACCTGGCCGGTGGCGGCCACAGCGATGGTCGTTCTCGCACTGCTCGCGCTCGCGCTGGCTTCGTAGCAGCGCAAGGGTTACTCACGTCTCCGTCGGACTACGTTCGCGATCAGGGCGTCTACTTCTCGGTGACGTGCACCTGGTCGCGCCCCAGCCGTTTCGCCTCGTACAAGGCATGGTCGGCACAGCCGAGGAGCGCTTCGGCGTCCTCGTCGGATGGCGTAGCGCCTGCGACACCCGCGCTGGCGGTCATGCGGATGGTCCTGGAGCACGCCGTACACGGCTCGGAACGCAGCGCGTCAAGGACGCGTTCGGCCAAGGCGGCGGCGGTCTCCGTCGTGGTGTCCGGCGCGATAAGCAGGAACTCCTCGCCGCCGATGTGCCCGAACACGTCGTACGCGCGGATAACCGAGCGGGTTCGCTGCACGAACTCACGCAATGCGCAGTCCCCGGCTGCATGTCCGTGCACGTCATTGATGTCCTTGAAGTGGTCCAGGTCGAGAAATAAAATCCCCACCAGCTTCCCGCTCCTGCGGGCGCGTTCTATGGCATGGCCGAGGCGGTCATGGAACAGCCGACGGTTCGGCAAGCCGGTCAGTGAATCGTAGTATGCCAGCCGCGCCAGCCGCTTCTCGAACATCACACGCTCACTGATGTCCCGGATAATTGCTGTGAAGTAATGGTCGTTCTCATATTTGAACGTGCTGACCGACAGCAGAATGGGAATGGTTTCACCGTCCTTGTTCTGCGCCTCCAGCGACAGGTCGGAAACAGGGTAAAGCAAGCCATCCGACCCGAGGCAGCGCTTTGCGCTATCCGGAGTTAATATCTGGACAAGGGGCATGCCTGCCATCATTCCCGGTTCAAAACCGAACATTTTTTCCGCAGCCGTATTGTTCCGCGCTATCAATCCCTGCTCGTCCAGTGTAAGAA
>CAMTXY010000180.1:0-3554 GCA_947085795.1 uncultured Actinomycetes bacterium
ATAACGCGTCACGTGACACGAGTCAACAGCAGGATTCCCGCCATCAGTGTTCGCCTAACAATGATTATGCGGTCTCTGTAAGCATCATATCTTGCTTATCGAGTCTGCGTAAGCCACTGGGCGATCGGCGTGCCGGCGCGTTTGCCAAGTTCACAGCTGCGGTGAAGGGAAGGTGGCTCGTCAGGCTACAGCATATGCAGTCTGTGTAAGCATCGCGCTGCCGCCGCGTCCCCCGAAGCGCAAGCATCATATCCCTGATATATCAGGCGGTCTTGCAACTATGCCACAGCCAACACTCGCTTCATGGAGGAAGCGGACTTACAGATACGTGGAATTCGGACGCAGGCTCAAGGAGCTGCGTCTTCGGACAAGGATAGAGGCAACGAGGACAGATAGACGAAAGCATGCGAGGCAAGGTCATGGAAGCCGTCTCGGCCAACCATGAGGAGTCAACCAGGAGTGATGTCCGCGAACCGTCCACTATGCACCGGCCGTCCGATCACCGGATCGGCCGGATACGGTATATGGGCGCGATAACGGCCCGGATCTTGCCTTGGATGTAGTGGACGGGCACCGGACCGAACACGCGGCTGTCCGCGGAGTCCGGACGGTTGTCGCCAAGGACGAACACCTCGTCAGGGCCGAGTGTCGTTGGCGGGAACGACAGATCCCCCTCGGCAAGTATGAGCGAATAGGTACCCTGCTCCGGCCTGCCGTTGACGAGCGCACGGCCCGAGCGGACCTCCACACGGTCTCCGGGTGCGGCGATGATCCGCTTGATCAGGCCGCTGTCTTCGTGCTCTACGCTCTCGTCGTCCGCGCGGATGATGACGATGTCGCCACGGAGCGGACGGTCGTAGCCGCGTGTCACGAGCGTGACGTCGCCAATCGCCAGCGTGGGCAGCATCGAAGGACCGACAACCCGGGAAGTGCTGTGCGTAACGTTGAACATGACGATGACGCCGACGAACACGAAGGTCAGTGTGGCCGCCAAGCCGATGAGGGTACGCTGCGAGAGGCTTCCGGACGGTTCGACGCCGGCACCGTTCATCGGGCATCGATACCGATAAGCGCGCTCGCGAACTCGGCCGGATCGAAGGGTCGCAGGTCCTCGATTCCCTCGCCGAACCCGATACGCAGAATCGGAATCCCGAGCTCGCGTGCGACTGCGACCACGATGCCGCCCTTCGCCGTGCCGTCGAGCTTGGTGAGGATGATGCCGTCGAGGCCGAGCGCGCCATCGAACTCGCGTGCCTGCGCCAGCCCGTTCTGGCCTGTCGTGGCGTCCATCACCAGCACGGTCTTCATGGGCACAGCGCTCTCCCGTTCCACCACGCGCTTGATCTTCTGCAGTTCGCGCATGAGGTCGGTAGATGTGTGCAGACGACCTGCAGTGTCAATCAGCGTGAGGTCGACTCCCGTCTCGCGTGCGCGAACCGCCGCATCGAACGCAACCGAGGCAGGATCGGCTCCCCGCTCTCGGCGGACCACCGGCACCCCCGCCCGGCTCGCCCACACATCGAGCTGCTCGTGTGCGGCCGCACGGAAGGTGTCCGCCGACCCCAGGAGCACGCTGCGTCCCTCGTCGACGGCCTGCTTCGCAAGCTTGCCGATCGTCGTGGTCTTCCCAGTCCCGTTCACGCCGACCACCAGCACGATGACGCGATCGTCGAGCGGATCGTCGATAACGTCCGGAAACTCCTTGGCGAGCTCAGCGGCGAGGTGTTCCACGACAGCGCGGGCATCGGGCAACGCCAGCCGCGCCGACGTGTCCCGCAAACGGTTGACGACTTCGGTCACCGCGATCACGCCCATGTCCGAGCCGATGAGCGCGTCTTCGAGATCGGACCAGAAGACCTCGTCGACGTCCGGACCGCGCCCGAGCAGGACGTTGAAGTGCCCCCCGAGCCGTTCGCGGCTCTTGGCGAGCCCTTCGGTGAGGCGCCTATACCAGGGCGTGGTCATCCGACGGCTCCGCGCCTTTCGTGCGTTCGATCCTCTGACTCAGAAGTTTCGTCACACCATCGGACTGCATGCTCGCGCCGTAGAGCACGTCGGCCGTCTCCATGGTACGGCGCTGGTGTGTCACGATGATGAACTGCGTGTGCTCCCGCATGGTGTCGATGAACGTGATGAAACGGCGCAGGTTCGTGTCGTCGAGAGCGGCCTCGACCTCGTCGAGTACGTAGAAGGGGCACGGTCGCGTGCGGTAGAGCGCGAACAACAGCGCCAGAGCCGTGAGCGCCTTCTCGCCACCGGACATAAGCGACATCTTCGCGAGTTTCTTGCCGAGCGGCTGCGCGATGACCTCGATGCCGGTGGCCTCCGGATCCTCCGGTTCGGTGAGCGCAAGAGACGCCCTACCCCCAGGGAACAGCATTGAAAAGACGTCCTGGAAGTGGGCATCTACCTTCTCAAACGTCTCGAGGAATCGCTCCTTGATCTTCCGGTCGATGGCCGCGATGACCTTTGACAGGGCCTTGCGGCTCGCAACGATGTCCTCAATCGCCGAGGAGAGGTACTCCCGACGCTCCGTGAGCGACTCGTGCTCCTGCATCGCGATCGGGTTCACGGGCCCGATGTTCTCGAGCTTCTTGCGCAGCCGGTGCAGCCGGTCCTCGGCGGACTCACGATCGTCGAGCATGCCGACGTCAAGCGCACGCTCGAGTGGCACGCCGAGATCTTCGACGATGCGGGCCGCAGCGGCGCTCACCAGCACCTCGAGCCGTCCCTTGCCTACCCTGATGTCGCTGACGACCGAGCCGTGCTCGTCGATCTCGGACTGGACGGCCCGCACACCGTCTTGGGCGGCGTGGATCGTTTCGCGTAGCGATTCAGAGTCCGCCTGCTCGAAGCTGGCGCGGTCGCGCAGCTTCACCGCCCAGTGCTCGGCCTTCTCGAGCAAGGCGGAGTACAGGTCGTGGACCGGTTGTACGCGTTCGCGAAGCAGCTCGAGCGCCTCTTCCGCAAAGCATGTGGCTTCGATGGTCTTCTGAAGTTCGGCGAGCTCGGCCGCGATCGACGCGATTTGGCGCTTGAGGTGGACTTCACGCTCCGAGACAGTGGCGATGTCGATCTGGCAGGCAGAGAGCCGCTCGTTGATCGCGCTCTCGTCGCGAAACTTCGTCTCCTGGAGCTCCTTGGCCTGCGCAGCCTGTTCCTCGAACGCCTCGAACGCGGTCTGACTCGCCGCGATCACACGCTCGATCTCGAGACGGTTCGGGGCCTGGCGCGCCAGGCGGTCTTCGATCTGGGCGATGCGTGCCTCAAGCCGGGCGTCATCGGTGTCCAGAGCCGCGAGCGTCGTCTCAAGGCGCCCGATCTCCTCCTTCAGTGCGTCGTGCTCGCCGACGATCGCTGCGAGTCGCTGCCCTATATCGAGTGCGTCCTGCTGCGCGACGGACAGCGCTTCCTCGGCGGTGAAGACGACGGCCTCGGACTCCCCGACGCGCGACGTGAGAGCCTCGCTCTCGTCAGCGAGTTCGTTCATGCGTCGTCTGCGCTCCAGCACACCGGCGCTATCCGAGACGACTCGGCCGACGGTGACCTTGCCC
>CAMTXY010000181.1:0-1131 GCA_947085795.1 uncultured Actinomycetes bacterium
ACCGCGACCGTTTCGGGGTCGAGCCGATCTGCGAGCACTTGCCGATCGCCCCATCAACCTACTACGCCGCCAAGACGCGCGAACCGTCCGCACGTTCGGTTCGCGACGAGGAGCTCAAGCCCGAGGTCGGGCGCGTGCATGCCGCGAGCTACGACGGCTGCTACGGCGCACGCAAGGTCTGGAAGCAGATGAAGCGTGAGGGTATACCGGTCGCTCGCTGCACCGTCGAACGTCTGATGCGTGAGCTGGGGCTTTCCGGTGTGCGCCGTGGCGCCTACAAGGTCACGACGGTCGCCGACGAGCGTGCTGACAGGCCAGCGGATCTGGTGGACCGCAACTTCACCGCGACCCGTCCCGACGAGCTGTGGGTCGCAGATATCACCTACGTGTCGGCCTGGGGCGGGTTCGTCTACGTCGCGTTCGTCGTCGACGTGTTCAGCCGCATGATCGTCGGCTGGAGGGTGTCGAGATCGCTGAGAAGCGACCTGGCGCTCGACGCGCTCGAGATGGCGGTGTGGGCTCGCGGCGGGGATGCCAACGGGGTTATCCACCACTCCGACCGTGGCGTGCCAGTATCTCTCCATCCGCTACACCGAGCGACTCGAAGAGGCTGGCGCCGTGGCGTCGGTCGGCAGCAAAGGGGACAGCTACGACAACGCGCTTGCCGAGACGATCAACGGACTCTACAAGACGGAGGTGATCAGACGCAAAGGGCCTTGGAGGAACATCGACGACGTGGAGTACGCCACCCTCGAGTGGGTGGACTGGTTCAACAACCGGCGGCTGCTCGAGCCGATCGGTGACATACCGTCGGCGGAGTTCGAGGGTCTCTACTGGCTTGAGCAGGCCGCGAACGATACAGTTGGACACAAGGAATCGAGTCTCCACTGAACCCGGGGCGATTCATTGTGACATTTGTGTCGAATCAAGGTTGGGCGGGGTGCCTGCGTGAATGTGCTTGTTATCAACTCGGGAAGCTCGTCGGTCAAATACGAGCTGTTCGAGATGGCCTCTGAACGGTCGTTGCTCGCCGGTGCGATTGAGCGTGTCGTGCACGCCACAGACCATGCCGAGGCGCTTAATCGTGTCATGGAAGCGCTCGGGGACGTTTCTGCCGCAACGGGTGCCCTG